>JAGBGV010000237.1 GCA_017935805.1 Clostridia bacterium
GGTTCTTCTTCCGCTACTGCAACTGAGGGGATATCGGGTCTGTTTGCTTCACCCAGATCCATGGCGGTAGGGGAATACATCCAACGGCAGGACTGAGCGCAGGCACCGTGGTTTGCATCGCGTCCTGTAAAGTAGTTTGACAGGAGACAGCGACCGCTGTAAGCGATGCACATTGCGCCGTGAACGAAGGTCTCAAGTTCAAGTGAGTCGGGAATGTGTTCTCTGATCTCGCGAATGTCAGCAAGTGACAGCTCACGGGCGAGAACAACTCTCTTTGCGCCAAGCTTGTGCCATGCAATACACGCCTGTGCAGAGACCGTGCTTGCCTGTGTTGAAATATGTATCTCCATGCCGGGGGCGATCTCACGAACGAGAGACAGCACTCCGATGTCGGAGACGATAACTGCATCCACCTTTATTGCGTCAAGGAAGCGAATGTAACTTGCAAGATCCTTGTATTCGCCCGTGTGTGGCATAACGTTAACTGTAACATACAGCTTGGCATTGTGGCTGTGGCAGAAATACACCGCGGCAATAAGTTCGTCACGGCTGAAGTTTGCACTTGCGGCGCGCATACCGAAGTTTTTGCCTGCAAGATATACCGCATCCGCGCCGTACAGCACAGCCATTTTCAGTTTTTCATAATTTCCTGCGGGAGACAGAAGCTCCGCTTTTTTATTATAGCTCATATCAGAAATCCAGACAAAGCCTTTCCGCTACAACACTTCTCACAAAGGTAGCTGCCTCGAGATGAAGGGGATTTTTCTGGTATCCTGCCAGCGCTGCCTCGTCAATGAAATATGACTCGAGCATCATGTCTCCTGTAGAGGTGGGAAGGCGGTCAATGTGCACCTTTATGGATATCATACCGTCGATCTTGCCGTTAAGGGATTCAAGATGGCGCTTTGCTTCAGCTCTTGCCGCTGCCTTTTCTTCTTCGGTTAAGGTATCCTTCAGCTTCCAAATAATAAAATGCTTTACCATTTTTGTTCCTTTCGGTTATACGTTCATGATAACGGGGAGAATCATGGGCTTACGCTTTGTTTTGGAGTAGAGATACTTTGAGAGTCCGTCCTTTACGTTACCCTTGAGCTGTGTCCACTCTGTCACGCCGCGGTCAAGTGAATCCTGGAGTATGCCGCGAACATATTCTCTCACGTCATCCATCAGTTCTTCACTCTCACGAACATAAACGAATCCGCGAGAGATAAGGTCGGGACCGGAGATTATCGTACCTTCATCAATGTCTATGGTAGCAACCGCTACAATAAGACCGTCCTGAGCAAGATGTCTGCGGTCGCGGAGAACAACGTTACCGACATCTCCTACGCCGTATCCGTCAACGAGCACCTTGCCTGAGGGGACTGTGCCGTTTTTCTTGCAGGACTTGCTGTCAAGCTCAAGCACCTGACCGATATCCATAACAAAGATGTTCTTTGCGTCCATGCCCATGTATTCAGCCAATTCCTTGTGCTGCATGAGGTGATGGTATTCGCCGTGGATAGGCATAAAGAATTTAGGCTTTGTAAGCGCGTGTATCAGCTTCAATTCTTCTTGACAAGCGTGACCTGAAACATGAACTACCGCTTCGTCGTGGTATACGCTTACACCGCGGCGATACATTTCGTTGATGATCCTGCTTACCAGCTTTTCGTTGCCGGGAATGGCGTGTGATGAAAGCACTACCAGATCTTTTGGTGTCAGCTCAACCTGTGAGTGATCGGAGAACGCCATGCGATAGAGTGCTGACATAGGCTCACCCTGTGAACCTGTGGTGATAATAGTCAGCTTATCCTGGGGATAGCGGTTGATGTCCGATATATCGATAAGTGTACCCTGTGGTACTTCCATGTAGCCCAGCTTTACTGCCGCCCCAACAACATTGACCATGCTGCGGCCTGTTACTGCAACCTTGCGGCCGAACTTGATGCTGGAATTGATGATCTGCTGTACTCGGTGAACGTTTGAAGAGAAAGTGGAGATGATGATGCGCTTGTCGGTGTTGGTCATGAAGATGTGATCGAGAGACGTGCCGACTTTTCTCTCCGAGGGGGTAAAACCGGGATTTTCAACATTAGTGCTCTCGCACATGAGAAGAAGAATACCCTCGCGACCGTATTCACCTATGCGGGTCAGGTCCATCATTTCGCCGCCGATAGGGGAAACGTCAAGCTTGAAGTCGCCTGTGTGAAGGATGGTGCCCACGGGAGTACGCACTGCGATCATGCAAGCATCTGCAATGGAGTGGTTAGCGCGGATAAATTCACACTTGAATACACCAAGCTTAACCACAGAGCCTGCCTCAACTGTTACGAGCTCACGCTCTCCGAGAAGTCTGTGCTCGGCAAGCTTGTTCTCAAGAATTCCAAGGGTAAGACGTGTGCCGTACACAGGTACGTTTATCATTTTGAGCAGATAGGGAAGGCTTCCGATGTGGTCCTCGTGACCGTGAGTAAGAAGAATACCCTTGATCTTGTCTGCATTCTTTTCGAGATAAGTGAAATCGGGTATTACGAGATCGACGCCGAGCATATCTTCATCCGGGAAAGCAAGTCCGCAGTCGATGATGATCATGTCATTTTCATATTCGATTACAGCGAGGTTTTTGCCGATCTCATTAAGTCCGCCAAGCATCATTATGCGGACTTTGCTGTGCTGTTTTTTTGCCATAAAATGTCCTTTCAATAATAATATTATTACGATGTACTATGTATTCGTCGTGTTGATTTGCACAAAAACAGAACCAAAGGGAATTTGGTGCACAACAATATCCTGCACAGGCGTGGTGCAGAAGTGCTGAAAGCCGGGTAGATCGAGTGAGAGTGTGATCCATAGGCGGCGGGGCATCTCTCACTGCAGTACGGCTGTCTATTCGGTTGAGTTTTCTTAATGCTTGCGCGACCCATCAGCGTGATGGCGTTCCTGCACAAATCAATACACATACATTATATACTACAATTCTTATTCCGTCAAGTGAATATAATGACCGCTTTGTAAAGTTTTATTGCAGAGTAAGAAGGAAAGCGATTATTCCCAGTATTGCCGAAGAGGTGAACACGCCGGTCAGAAAAGCCAGAAGCCGACTTACCGATGCGGCACGGCGCGTGTTTTTTTGCTTAAAGGAAGATGCTGCTTCTTTGATTATTCGATCGGCTTCCTCCGCCAGAGTTGATGCTGGGGAGACACTGTCTGACTCGGGAGCACCGTCCTTAAGTATGAAATATACCTCATCGAAATACTTTCCTGCCAAGTTTCGCACATGGTAAATCTTTCTGCTGCAGCCTTTTATCATTGAAATACCTCCGAAAAATTTATTTATGATATTTTTGACAATGTGCTGATAATGTATGCAACAGGTGGAAAAATTGTAATACGGAGATTTTCGACACGATGAGACAAAATCAAACTTGAGGCGAGGCTGATGATGTAGAATGAGATGCGAAATTTACAAAAATTGTCAAAAATACTATTGACAAAGAGAATAATGTGTGTTACAATAAATTCACAAAAGTAAACCTCGAAAAAAGAGTGAAAAAGAATAAAAATGATAATAGGAGAGATAAATAATGAAATCACTCGGCACAGTAAGAAAAATTGATGAACTTGGCAGAATCGTACTTCCCATCGAGACAAGACGCCGCTTAAACCTCGAACCGAAGGATCCTGTAGAGATTTTTGTGGAAAAAGACCGCGTTGTAATCAAAAAATATGAGCCCGCCTGCATCTTTTGCGGCGAAATGAACGATATCGTTGACTTCAAGGATAGAAAGATCTGCAAAAAATGCCTTGCTGACATCCAGAACTCAAGTCTTTGAACCACTTGAAACAGATACGACTGTTGTATAAAAAATTAACATATTTCATGATAATTCGATGCCGTTCGACATGAGCGGCATTTTTTATTTTCCCTTAGCAATAAGAAAAACCGTACCCATATGAGTACGGTTTTATATTTTGTGTTATCTTGCCTTTGTTCTGATCTCTTCAAGAGCCATTGCAATGAAGTCTTCAGTAGGCATAGCACCCTTGTCCTCACCGGAGCGAGTACGAACGGATACAGTTCCGTTATTCATATCGCGCTCACCGACTACGAGCATGTAAGGTGTCTTCTGAAGCTGTGCTTCACGGATCTTGTAACGCATTGTATCGTTTCTTGCGTCGCAGTGAACCTTGATGCCTGCTGCGTAAAGCTTGTCAGTAACTTCCTGAGCATAGCCTGTGAATTCGGGAGATACGGGGATGACTTCAACCTGCAGAGGAGCGAGCCACATGGGGAATGCACCTGCGTACTTTTCAATAAGCAGAGCAAGTGTACGCTCGTAGCAGCCCATTGATGTGCGGTGGATAATGTAAGGCAGCTTCTGCTGGTTGTCAGAGTCTGTGTAGTACATACCGAACTTTTCAGCCAGGAGCATATCGATCTGGATAGTAACGATTGTGTCTTCCTTGCCGAATACGTTCTTGCACTGGATGTCAAGCTTCGGACCGTAGAATGCAGCCTCGTCGATACCGATTTCGTAGTCAACGCCGA
>JAGBGV010000001.1 GCA_017935805.1 Clostridia bacterium
ATGATAAGAGGTGTAAGCGTTGACACCTCTTATCAATCACCCAACGCCAAGGGAAGAAGGCTAACGCCATTCTCCCCTTTGGAAACCCCTCTTGCTTTTCGTGCAACCAACCCATTTAGCTAACTACACCCATAACATTTCCCTTGTCTCCCCCCGAAAAACACCCCCACACACTTCATTGACAAATATCGCTGCGTATGATAAAATATTTCCAAATAAAAACACATATTGAGGTATATAATGTCCGCAGTTACTTATACTCTGACTTATGATAAGAAGAAGCTGATCGTTGACGCCGGTGCAAAGACAGTCTCTCTGATGTTTGGCAAAATCCTCATTTGGACGCAGGCGATTTCCCAGCTCATTTTCGCGTCTGCTACCCGACCGTGGGAGATCGACTACGCGTTTGAGATTGGTGAGATCCTCTCCTCAGGTGCGGTTGTTTCTGCTGAATTTTCCTGCAAGAAGCTCTCGGGCAAGATCGAGTTTTCCTTTGACGAAAACGGATTTGTTTCCGTAAAGACCGCCGTAACTAACAAAAGCGGCGCGCCTATTGAGTTTTTCACATTCGGACTCACCTTCAAAACGAATGCACCCTCCCGTCAGAAGGTGGTTATCCCCCACCTCATTTACAACGACAATCCCTCCGCTGATCCATCCCGCACCGTTGCCCACATCGGCAATACTGATGGGCTTGGTATCATTGCAGAGGAGCACCGACTGCCTATCCCTGCCGTAAACATCGAGTGGGATGGCGGAAAAAGCTTCAACTACATCACAGTCATGTCAGTACCGCAGGTCGTAACAGGCGCTGACCGCGATTATTGGTCACTTGGCGCACTGTACGGCGGCGAGGGCAAGGCTCACACTATAGCTGCCACAAGCGGACCGCTTATGTTCAACGGTATGAAGGACATTGTGTACGGCGGTCAGGGTATGCCCCTGCCTTTTGAGAGAGGATATCGTGTGCTGCAGCCTGAGGAAACACTTTCCAAAGAGTTCCTAATTGACGCAGGCGAAATAAGACAAGGACGCGGCTTTGGGAAGCTGGTTGACATGGGATATACGGCACTCAAGCCGAACAACAAGCCCGAGCAGACATTCCGCGATATGATAGGATTCAAGAAATCCGTTGTGGACAGCCGATACAGACGGGAAGCATGGGCAAGCGGTTACTCCTGCTTCGGCACGGCTAACGATTTCGGTGACTTCTCCGGCAGACCTGACTATTTCCTCTACGCTTGGACAGGTCAGGCGCTCAAAATTGCATGGGGTGAGATGAAGCTGGGACTTGAGTACGGCGAGACTGACAGATTTGACCGAGCGTTTGAGACAGTTGACTTCTTCGTTCGTGAGACAGAGGGGGGTGTTCCCGGACTGCTCCGCTGCTACTATCTTGTTGACACAAAACAGTGGGGCGGAAGCTGGGATAACCCGAAAACAAACCTTGCCTCCCGTATGCAGGGCGAGGCGCTGATGGACCTTGTTGACATTCTCTCCCTCCTTCGCCAATACGGTAAGGAGGTGCCTGCCCATTGGGAAGAGTTGGTGAAGCGCGCTTGTGCGTTCCTTACCGATCCCGCAACACTGACAAACGACGGAATATTCCCCCTTACATGGCGTCATAGCGGTGAGCCCGCAGAGCAGTTTATCAACACGGCAGGCGTGCCTTGCGTTGACGCTCTCGTGAGAGCCGCAATGTACTTTGATTCTGAGGAATATCTCACCACCGCAAAGCTGATTTTCTCGAGATACTACGACTACCACATGAAGACCTTCGACCGTCACTTCTCCCGTGCAACCTTTGACGCAAAGTGCGAGGATAAGGAAGCGGGAATCTACGTTCTCTGCGCGGCGGCTGACCTTTACAAGGCTACGGGCGACGACTTCTACAAGGAAGCGGCAGATGACGCGGCAGACTGGCTCCTCACATTCGTGTTCTTCTGGGAGATCGGATTTTTGCCGGGCAGCCAGTGCGACACAAAGAACTTCAAGTCTC
>JAGBGV010000238.1 GCA_017935805.1 Clostridia bacterium
CAGTACGAAAAGCTGAAGCAGGTAAACCGGGAGATCAAGAAGATCGGTGAGAGATATGTAAACTACCGTAACAAGGCAATAGCTATATCATTCTTTGGTGTGCCTGTGAACTGCACCGCTTTCAAGAGGGTAACGACAGGCGATCACGCAGTAATCGGCGACATGGTCTCACGCACCGACCCGAACGCTTACGCTATGCTCATCTGCCCGGCTGAAGATATATATGACAACTCCCCAAAGGTTCATGAGGTTTCCTTCCGTGCAGACGGACTGGAAAACATCGCAGTAATCGGCGGTGAAGGCATCATCCCCTACCGGAAGCACACAGACGGCACATACACCTTCCCGCTTGAGTCATCCCACGGCGCGCTGGTTGTGGGAAATAAATGATCCATATAACACAAAAATACCCCGACAATTCACCTGTCGGGGCTGTTTTTATTTATTCCTTATGACGCTTTTTAATATCGCGTAGCATATTCTCATGCTGCTCACAAAACAGCTTCGGAGTATCGTTCAAGGGGAAAAACTTGAGTTCCAGCGTTTCTTTCTTATCACAGAACAATGCACCTCCAACAACTGTTAACTCATAAGCTATGGCAATACTTTGATATCTGTCACCGTTTTGGCATCTGACATCGAAATCGGTGTATATGCCGATCAGCGCTCCTACCTCAACGTCCAGTCCGGTTTCCTCTTTCACTTCTCTTATTGCAGCCGCCTCAGGCGTTTCTCCGAGTTCCATTGCGCCGCCCGGAAAACCCCACATATTTGAGCCTTCCCGCCGCTGAAGCAATATTTCTCCTGCCTCATTTAAGATACATCCTCCAGCGAAAACGAGTATGATCTTTTCGTGCCCAACCTTGCCTCTTATCCACTGAATGTAGTTTTGATCGCTCATAAAACATCCTCCGAGAAAAGTTTATCGAATTGCCAACGCAGAGGATTTTCATGAATGTATTTTCTAATCTCATTGTAATCATTACGATTACGAACTATGTGGTCATAAAATGAGCGTTGAAAAACTCTCTCACCTACTGTGTTCCTCGTTTTGTTTATCTCTTTGGTTGCTTGATATTTTAACCAACCAACTACAGTTTCAACCGTAGGGGAGGGGTCGCCCCTCCCGTCGTCCGATATAATGCTCAACAACAAATGAACATGATTTGGCATGATAACATAACAATCCATGGATATTCTTTCGTATTTATTAGGTATCTCCCTTATCCATTTTTCTGTGATTCTTCCATATGGCGACAATTGCGGAATATTTGACCCTTGCGGGAGGGGTGACCCTTGCGGGAGGGGTGACCCTTGCGGGAGGGGTGACCCCTCCCCTACAGATGGTGGCGCTGATATTGAGGACAAAATGTTCTTCCTATGCTCTGTGCAGATCGTTACAAAATACGCGCCTGCTTTACTGTAATCATAGTCCTGTAACCGCGGGGATTTTCGTGTTTGCATCTCCTTCTCCACTCCAACACCCCCACATCACATTTCCCTGTTTATTCTCTCGTCCATGTACGCCCATCTTTGGGTGATGAAATCCCGCAGATACTGCACCTGCTTTTCGTAGGTGTCGTACAGCTTCGGGTCAACAGAGCCGGCGCCAACGCGGTAGGGCATAATGTTCCAGCGCTTGAAGTTCTGCTGCTGTGATCCGTCAAGCGCGGCAGAATGTCGGTCAATGGAATCAAGTGCAGTCGCAAGAAGGTCATCCTTCACCTCATTCCATCTTTCCTTGACCCGATCGTTAAAGGCATCATATGTAATGAGGTAGTTCATCCAGTTTTCCATAAGGTATTCGTACTCGCACTCCGTTGTGCACCAGCCGTCATACCCGGGAATGTCGCCGTAGTGATTGCCCAGCGCCATGTCGAAATCCCACACAGGACCCAGCATAAGCTTGCCGCCCTCTCGCTTCCACAAATAACAGCTGCGGTAGAAAGCGGATTCCATGTTAAAGGTCAGCTCCGTGGTGATAAACCAGTCCAGCCAGGAATCAATGTCAATGTAGTCCTCCCAGCCGCTGTCCCAAATGATCGCCTGCTCCATTGCGAGGATGTATGACTTTACATAGGTGAACTCGGGTGTGTTTGCCACCTTGCTGTCGGGCTCTTTCACATAAATGCGGACTACCTTCTCCGCGTCGAAATAATCTCGGTTGTAAATGTTCTCGGCGTCAAAATCCCAACCGATCTCGCAGATAAATCCTATATCCATACCGCCGAAAGCAGAGGGCACGTCTCCCTTCACCCGTGAGAAATCAAGTCTTCCCTTGCCCTCTTCAATCTTGTCGGCAAAGGTGTACACTCCGAGATACTCCCCATTGAGATACAGATTTACGGAAATGTGAGTTGAGGTAAAGTCAAGCCCGTCAAGGAAAGAGGCGATGTCATGAGCCACGATATTTCGGATGAGAGACTTGTCTGCATAGTTTGACACAAGCACCCAGTCGCGGTTTTGTCCGAGCCCGAGCAGCGGCGCACCGTCATCCAGCTTGATTCGGTAGGACTTCTTCGGGAATTGTGTCCACGATGCGTTGCCGCGGCCCTTTATCTTCATGGGATGCGCTTCGCCGTCTACGTAAAGCACTCCGTGAACATATTCGGTCTTCGATTCAATAGCCGCGCCGCCGTCTGTGTATATCTGAAGCACAGGCACACCGTATGACAATCGGTACGGTCTCAGAATATACTTGCGCTCGTTGCCGTCGGAGTCGGTGAGTGTGATCTCATGCTCCTCTCGCAGATCGTATGTGCGCTCTTCTATGTACCCGTCAGTTTCAAAACGAAGGTCAGCATTCTGCACGTCCTCATCCCCCGCCATGAGAGGATAACCGAAGCTTATGTATTTCCCGTCCACGGAAAACTCGCAGTCCTCATAAGCCTTGCCGGTGGATGAAATAAACTTGATTCCGGTGATCTCCGCGTTACAGAGCACGGGCGGCTCAGTCTCTGGCGCGTCAGTTTCAGGTTCATCTGTCTCATGTGTTTTAGTTTCGGGCGCTTTAGTTTCAGGTGAGTCAGTCACCGGTGCATCAGTCATCACGCCGCTATCAATCGTATCAGTTGTTTCGGTTGCAGGTAAGGTTCCGCCATCACAAGCCGCCAGAGCCAGCATGATCGCCACCAGCACCACCGCAAATATTCGTTTCATAACTCCCCTCCTCTCACCGTATAAGACGAATTTATATTATAAATATATCATATTGCAGTGCACAAGTCAACAAGATATGTGAGAAGACACACAACCGGACATCTTGACAAGAACAATTCAGTATGGTAAAATGATAATATACGGTAATATTACCCCCTATCAACTCCGAGAAGGTGTGTCATGCTGAATTTTCAAGACATATTCCCTGCAATAATGATTCTTGCAGTGGCAGGATTCGTTATTGGAATCGTTCTTTGGGCAAGGCGACGTGTAAAGGACGATATCGCAAGTGCTAAAGAAGAAGAGCTGCCCGAGCCGACCACTGTGTATGCACAGATAATTGATATGGCTGTGGCAGGTGATCGCAGCGGCGGCAAGGTATCGAAATATTCTATGCATTTTTATGTGAAATTCCTTATCGGTGCCAACGAGGAAGTCATCCATGACGTTCCCGAAGAACTGTATGAAAGCCTCAATGTAGGAGACCGCGGCACACTTGTTTTTTTCGGCGAAAAATTTATTGATTTTGTCACCGATGACAGCCCCTCAAAAGAATAACAACAATAAAAAATTAAGCATCCGCATCACACAACGATTCGGGTGCTTTTTTATCCCCGTAAGTCAACCTCCGACGCACAAAACAAAAAACGGCAGAACAATGCCTGCCGATATTGTGTTAGGTGAGTGAGTCTGTGTTATACAATTCGTCATACTTCCATTTCATCGGATTTTCAGCAATATATCTCACATGATTCTGATAATCCTCTTTATCCCATATCACATGATCATAAAACGAACGCTGAAAAATATTATCTCCAATTTCTTTATTGCAAAATCTCTTGAAAGTGGAAATAAATCTTGAAACAATAGAATTCTGACGTGTAGGGACAGGCGTCCCCGACTGTCCATCTTGAGACACCAACAAAATCAAATGTATATGATTAGGCATTATCACATAATTGTCAATAGAGATATTCTCATAAAACCCATTCAACTGTCGAATAATCTTTTCAACAACAAACCCATATTCTGTGAGCTCAGTCCGCACTTCCAACAACGCATCCGCCCACGAAACGTCGAGGACGCCGCTTTTCGGGACGTCGAGGACGCCGCTTTTCGGGACGTCGAGGACGCCGCTTTTCGGGACGTCGAGGACGCCGCTTTTCGGGACGTCGAGGACGCCGCTTTTCGGGACGTCGAGGACGCCGTCCC
>JAGBGV010000239.1 GCA_017935805.1 Clostridia bacterium
GTCACGACGGCAAACTAATCATAAATTCACCGGCAGGTAACGGAATTGTCGGAAAAGATAATGTATCGTTCAACGGCGGAGAGTATATAATCAACTCTGCAAGCCACGGCTTAGATATAAATGACAGCCTGACAATAGAAGGCACTTCCTTCACGATAAACTCAGGAAAAGACGGAATTCACGTTGAGAATAACGAGGACGCAACTCTCGGGTCAGTCATTATTACTTCAGGCAATTATCATATTGAGTCCGCAGGCGACGGAATTAGCGCAGGAACAAGTCTTGATATTCTAGACGGCACCTTCAACATTATTACCGGCGGCGGTTATGAAAACGGTGAGCAACATACTTCAGAAAATTGGGGCATTGGCGGATTTGGCGGTAGACCCGGTGGTCCGGGTGGTCCCGGTGGAAGATCAAGACAGCAAGAATCCGAAACAAGTGAGGACAGCACAAGTATAAAGGGAATTAAATCCGACGGAAACATAAGCATCGTCTCAGGATCCTTTACGATCAATTCAGCAGATGATTCAATCCATGCGAACTCATCAATAAGCATTAAGGGCGGATCTTTTGAATTATCAAGCGGAGACGACGGTATACATGCAGATAATACGCTTGAAATTCATGCAGGGAACATCAACATTCCACATTGCTATGAAGGGCTTGAAGCGCTTGATGTTATTGTATCGGGAGGCAATATTACACTCGCTGCTACAGATGACGGAATAAACGCAGCGGGCGGCACGGATTCCAGTGGATTCGGTGGAGACCGCGGCGGCGACAGATTTGGTGGTGGAATTCCTGGATCATCAGGCGACAAAGGAAGCGTGAAGATCTCAGGCGGTAACCTATATATAAACGCCTCGGGCGACGGAATCGATGCAAACGGTACAATTGATATTAGCGGTGGATACACGGTCGTGTGCGGCCCTACAGTAGGCGATACCGCCACCCTTGATTACGACACTACCGCGACAATTAGCGGTGGCACGTTCATTGGTACGGGCGCGTACGGCATGGCTCAAACGTTCAATAATGTAAAGCAAGGTGTAATTGCGGTAAGTGTAGGTAATCAAGCTGCTAACACAGAAATCTTGCTAAAGGATTCATCCGGAAACACTGTCATTTCTTATGCGCCGGATCTGGATTTTGCAGTCGTTATCTTGTCAACCACTGAAATTGTGTCCGGTGAAGACTATCAGTTATTTGTCGGAGAACTTTCGGGAAGCGTCAAAGCACAGTAAGCTACAACAATAAAAAAACCGCAGGGAATTACCTCTGCGGTTTAGTTTTACAATAATATTATTTCTTAAGCGAACCGTGTGCAAGACCAAGCATATCCTCAAGAGCATTTGTGCACGCTTTGGTGTTTGCAATCGCAGATTCCTCATCCTTACCGTTAGCAAGAATGTAGAACTTGATCTTGGGTTCAGTACCGGACGGACGAGCAACGACCACACAGCCATTTTCTGCAAGGAAGTACATTACGTTAGACTTGGGAAGACCTGTGGGAGCAACCTCTCCTGTGATTGTATCTTTAGATGTCTGAGCAAGATAATCGCGAATGTTGACAACAGGGCTGCCCGCGATTTCTTTGGGTTCAGCAGCGCGAAGGACTTCCATCAGGTGTGATATCTTTTCCTTACCGTCAAGGCATTCCATATAGATCTCAGCGGAATTTTCCATGTAATAGCCATATTTTTCATAAAGTGAATCAACGGCATCGATCATTGTCATGCCGCGAAGAGAATAGTATGCAGCCATTTCACAGATAAGCATTGCAGCAACCACGCCGTCCTTATCTCGTGAGTACGGGCCCTTCATATAGCCGTAGCTCTCTTCATATCCGAGCAAGAATGTTCCTTCACCTTTTTCCTCGTGCTCGCCAACTACTTCAGCGATAAACTTAAAGCCGGTAAGTACATTGTGGAGACGCACATTATGCTTCTTACAAATTGCTGTAGGCATCTCACTGGATACAATTGTTTTTATAACGTAACCGTCGCTTGGCATCTTTCCTTGCTCTTCGAGAGCAGTAAAGATGTAATCAAGCAAGAGAGAGCCCATTTGGTTACCGGTAACGCACTTGAATTCTCCGTTCTTGTCACGAGCCATGATACCAATTCTGTCGCAGTCGGGGTCGTTCGCGATAATTATATCGGAGTTTACTTCTGTAGCGACCTTGATGCCTTCAACAAAAGCTGCAGGGTATTCGGGATTTGGCTTTGCAAGTCCCGGGAAGTTTCCGTTGGGAGTCATCTGACAATCAACGGTATAGAGATGCTTGATTCCGATTCTGCGGAGAACTTCAGGCACCATCTTATATCCGGCTCCGCAAAGAGGTGTGTAAACAACCTGAAGATCGTCAGCTGCCTTTGCAATTACGTCAGGATATACCTGTTCACCGAGTACCTTTTCAATAAATATCTCATCAAATTCTTTACCAACCATGGTTATGAGAGATTCATCAGCTTCATCGCGAGAGGGAACACCATCAAAAATATCGGATGTATGAATAAGATGAGCAACATGATCTGCAATCTCAGATGTAGGCTGTGCACCGTCATCCCAGTAGAGCTTGTAACCGTTATATTCAGCAGGATTGTGTGAAGCAGTAATATTAATACCTGCTGCGCAACCAAAATATCTCACACCTGCGGAGAGCATGGGTGTAGGACGAAGTGCATCAAACAGATAAACTTTAATGCCGTGAGCGGTCAAAACTTCAGCGCAGCGTCTTGCAAACAACGGAGAATTGTTTCTGCTGTCGCAACCAATGATTACGCCTTTGTCCTTTGCTGACTGTCCAATTTCCTCAAGAGCGCGTGCAAGGCCTTCAGTAGCCTGAGCAACAGTGTAGATGTTCATCATACCACAGCCGGCACCCATTTTAGAGCGCAGGCCGCCTGTGCCAAACTCCATATATGAGCCGAATCTGAATTCTATCTCCTCGTCATTGTTTTCAATAGCTCTCAACTCAGCTTTTGTGTCCTCATCAATCTTGTCTGAATCAAGCCACTGAAGATATCTTACCTTGTATTCCTTCATATTTGGTAACCGTCCTTTCTCTATGTAACAAATTTATATAATGCTGTATTTGCCTATCAGATTATATCTGATATGAGAGCACTCAAAAAATAAATATAGCGCCCGGATATCACAATTCGATACGTCTAATGTTA
>JAGBGV010000002.1 GCA_017935805.1 Clostridia bacterium
AGGACATGGCATTCCAGTTTGTCGTGACCGATATTGAGAAGGTGTCCTGATGGGTGCCTTCGGAACAGGTAAAAAGGTACCGAAGGGTGATCCCGGAAAACGTGGCTTTGGTACCAAAATGGCAAAGTATCTCTCAGACAAAGCACTCAGGTGCGTGTCAGAGAGGCAGGACAGTATAGAAACTGTGTTGTCACACGGCGGTATCCTTAAGAGAAAAGGGAAAGAGCTTCATATATACGGTGAACATGATGAGCTTCTGTTTTCATGTACTGCTGAGGAAATGAATGCGGGTGAACTGATGTCTCTTGAGGGTGTCGTTATTACAGCACGGGATAACTGTACCGGTGAGATAAGAACGATGATCGCATACTATAAATACTGGCGTCCCCTTAATTGATTTAATGTAGAATTGTTAATAAAATTAGGTTATAATAATACACAGAATCCATTTCCCGAAAGGATGGGATGTAATGTCAGCACTTAAAAATTTCGGAATAACGTTTTTGATATCATCAATTGTGTTCGGTATCGTGGCATATTTCGTTACAGGATTGTTTACGTCTACTGTTGACGGTATTCTTGATGATCCCAATGAACTGCTTGGTCAGCTTCTTACCGAAGCTGTTGAAGTAACAACAGAAGAGATCAAAGAGCCCGATGACGATCTTTTGGAGATCGAGGGTGATTCCTATACAGTATTGATCACCGTCACTGACAGAAATGATAATCTGTATGAGTATTACCCCAAGACAGAGGAAGAGCTTAAAGCTATTCCCACAGATGATAAAAAATCTCAGGGCCTTTTGTCTAAGGAATATAAGAATGTTAAGACAAAGGCAATAATTCTGATGCAGGTCTCGAAGGAGACAGGTGAATATCGCTTTATTCCGATTCCATCAGTTATGGAGATACACTTTCCCATGATACGTAAGCACGGTGACTATGTTCCCGTAGAAGATATCATGTATATGTATGATGAGGAATTCTATGTAAATAAGATCGAGGCGATAACAGGTATTTCACCGGATTACACGGTTCTTGTGAATATAACCGAGTTTGACGATATATTCAAAGAGACCGGGGATATTACCTGTCATATAAAGGATGATATATATACCGACGGCAAAACGTACTTTACAATGACGAAGGATGAGTTCAAGGAGTACGAGGAAGAGCAGAAGGCAAAGGAAGAGGCTAAAAAGGAAGAGGACGAAAAGAAAGACGATAAAGATAAGAACGACAAGAACGATGACAAGGTGAAGGACGAAGAGCCTGAAGAAGAGATCATCATTGAAAAGGTAGTCAGTGCAGGCAATGTAACTGTGGGTGCAAAGAACATCGAGGCTATCTTTATGTATGAGAATTACGAAAATGGCTTTACCGAAAGATCCGATCTTCTCGTTGAACTTCTGAAGAGCTTTTTGAGTAAGCTTTCCTCTATGGATGATGCAACACTTGCACGTGTATATGGAAATCTTTATAACAAAGGCTATATAACCACAGATATTTCAAATGAGCAGTTTCTCTCAAAAGTTGAGCTGCTTCGGGCATACAATGACTACGAGGCAGTAACTTATCATTACCAAGCAAATCAGAAAAAACTGCTTGATCTTGATATTCAGAATGCGGTTAAGCAGCTTCTCGGTCTCAGACTTCCGCCCGATCCTTCAAAAGGGACAACCACGGAAACAGTTAATTAATTAAAAGTATAACATAGAAAGGTTTGGTCAATATCATGGCTAACAGACTTCCCAACAGCGAAAAAACAATGGACAAGATCGTTGCTCTCTGTAAGAACAGAGGCTTCGTATACGCAGGTAGTGAGATCTATGGCGGTCTCGCAAACTCATGGGATTACGGTCCCCTCGGCGTTGAGTA
>JAGBGV010000240.1 GCA_017935805.1 Clostridia bacterium
CCCCACCTATATCACAAACTACAAGAACGCCCGTGGCATGATCCGCCGTATTGACAGAGATGAACTTATGGCGGCTCTGCTTAAGGAATATCTGGGTCTCTAATTGAATATGGAAAAAATCAAGAGAACGGTTCTATCGCCAAGGCTACCCGAGGTATCGCGGCTCGCTATAGGCTCACTGACCGTCTCCGGAATGCAGGCGGCACTTCCCAAGGATGAGGCTGCCCGTGTTCTTGCATATGCTTTCGACCGCGGTATCAACTTTATTGATACCGCACAGTATTATGCAAACTACGACCTGATCCGCGCCGCACTTGACATATGCAAGACTCCCGAAGAAGTGGTAGTCTCCACAAAGACCTACGCATATTCCAAGGAGACAGCGGAGGCGGCGGTAGAAGAAGCAAGACGGGCACTTGATCGTGACGTAATTGATGTTTTCATGCTTCACGAGCAAGAGAGCTATGATACCTTGCGCGGACACAGAGAAGCTTACGAATATCTTCTCGAATGCAGAGAACGCGGCGTCATACGCGCAGTCGGTGCGTCAACTCATCATGTGGCTCTTGTAAAGGGACTTTTGCGCTTGCTTGACGAGGGCGTACCGGTTGACGTGTGCCATCCACTATACAACAAGGCAGGAATCGGCATCGCAGACGGCTCGGCTGATGAGATGGGTGCGGTGCTTGAGACAGCTCATGCCCGCGGCATCGGTGTTTTCGGAATGAAGGCGCTGGGCGGCGGTCATCTTTGCGGTTCTGCCGAGGACGCGCTTCGATTTGTGCTGGAAAAGCCATATATCGACGCCGTTGCCGTTGGTATGCAGTCAGTGGATGAGGTAGACGCAAACCTCCGCTTCCTCACCGAGGGCAAGTTTTCTGCCGAGGACAAGGCAAGACTTGAGGGCAAGCATCGCACGCTTCATGTGGAAGAATACTGCGAAGGCTGTGGAGCCTGCGTCAAGCGTTGCGGCGAGGGTGCCCTTCGACTTGAAGAAGTGAGTGAGACGGCTGCGGACACTCCGAACGATCTAACATCGGACTTCGCAAGAGAAGCAGGCATAACCGTTGAAACAGCACATCAGAAATATCGCGCCGTGCCGGATGACTCAAAATGCGTCCGTTGCGGCTACTGCACAAAGGTCTGCCCGGTCTTTGCGCTGAAAATTTACTAAAAACAGGACAAGCCATGCCAATCATTGATCTCGCAAACTATTCAACAATAAGCGCCGTACCGAGGGGCTCAATTATAGTTCTCGGATTCTTCGACGGCGTTCATATCGGGCACCTTTCGCTGTTTGAGGAAGCAAAGCGTATCTCAAATGAGCTTGACGGTGCACCCATGTGCGTGTGGACCTTTGACTCCAAGGGCCCTCGGCGTGGACTCACCACTACCCGGGAAAAGTGCCTTCTTTTGAAGAATTACGGCATAGATTTTGTAATATATGAAAGCTTTGATGAAATCAGAGATCTTGACGGAGACAGTTTCTTCAGAGAACATATAGCTGCTGCCCATTCACCTGCGGCTGTAGTATGCGGCTTCAACTTCACCTTTGGAAAAAATGCCGCGTGGTCAGCTGCTGATCTGTACTCCTTTGCAAATAATAATGGAATCTACTGCTCCGTTGTACCAGAAAAAAAGCTGGGAGAGCGTACGGTGTCCTCCACCGAGATCCGCCGACTTGTCGAAGTGGGACAGATCGAGAACGCCAATGCTCTGCTCGGTCACCCATATTCCATCACATCGGTTATAGAGCACGGTGCAGAGATCGGCAGAAAAATGGGCGTGCGAACCATAAATCAGCGGCTTGATCCCGATAAAGTCACACCCGGCAACGGAGTCTACTGCTGTACCGTCGAATTTGAATCGGACAGCAAGCAAGTGACCTACGGCGGGATCTGCAACATTGGCAGCCGTCCTACAGTCAATGACAAACCTGACGACATCACCGTTGAAACTCACATTTTTGACTTTGACGGAGACGTATACGGAAGCAGAGTCACAACAAAGCTGTACCGCAAACTTCGTGATGAGCGCAAATTCAGTTCTATCGACTCTCTACGAGCGCAAATCGAGCAGGATGCCATTGCAGCTCGGGAATTACTGAAGGAAATACTGAAATAACAGGATAGATTAAGATGAAACATAAGAAAAGCAGAATACTGGTCACACTGATCGCGGCGCTTCAGGTCATAGGCCTGCTGTCTTGCTCGTTGGTGTATGCGGAAGAGGACGCTCCCCTGCCGCCCGTGCCAATGATCGAGCGTTGCGCAGCCGCTTATCTGTACAACTTCGAGAATGACCGCGTAATGTTCGAGTACAACTCCACAGACATAGTGTATCCGGCATCCACAGTAAAGCTGATGACCGCCATTGTAGCATTTGATGAGTTTGAAGGCGCCCTTGATACACAGATCACCGTAACACGGGACATGCTGAAGGAAGTGGCAGGCAACAAGATCGGCTTTTACGAGGGCGAGGTGGTAACTGTCCGCCAAATGCTCTACTGTATGCTGGTCAACTCCGCCAACGATGCGGCAATCATCCTTGCTCACGCAACTGCAGGAGACACGGCTTCTTTTGTTCGCATGATGAATGAAAAAGCCGCGTGGATCGGTGCATATGAGACGTACTACATGAACCCAACAGGTCTCCACGACGATCTCATGGTAACAACAGCGGCGGATACTGCGCTTATCGCAAAGTACGCCTACTCCATTCCCGAGTTTATGGACATAACTTCAACCTCAAAGTACGTTATGGATGCCACAAACCGCAGTGACTATCGCAGTATCTACAACCGCAACTGCCTTATCTCCAAATTCTACAGCGTTGACTACTATTACAGCAAAGCTATCGGCATGAACGCAGGCGCAACCACCCAGGGCGGATACGCTTTGTGCGCAGTTGCAGAGGATGAAGAGCGCGGACTCACTTATCTGGCAGTTGTGCTTGGTGCGGAAAGCGAAGAAGGAAAGCTGTATAATTACATAAACGGCACAAATATGCTGGAATGGGCGTTTGATGCTTACGACTACGCAAAGGTTTTGTCCTCTTCGTCCGTCATTTGTGAGTTGCCTGTTAAGCTGTCATCAACCCTTGATTATGTAACTCTGGTGCCTCAGCAGGATATCACCGTATATCTTCCTTCGTCAGTTGACTTGAATAATGACATAAAATACAGCTACAACACCTACTCGGATTCACTGAACGCACCCGTTGAGGCAGGAGCAGAAGCCGGAACGATAACCGTACTTTACGGCGACGAGATCCTCGGCACTTGCCCGCTTATCACCACATCCAGCATAGCGAGAAGCGAATTCCTCTTCTTTCTCGAGCAGGTCAAGGATTTTGCTCGCAGCCGTTTCTTTATCGGTACGGTAATTTCTGCCGTTGTGCTTTCTGTTCTTTATGTGCTATTCAGAGCCCGTCAAAGAGAGAAAAAACTCCGCAGAATGAGCATGAGACGGTAGTTCCCATCTCACCAAACTGTAAACAAACAATGCATATACACCTCTTATGGGTCGTATATGCATTATTTTTTGTACGGAAATTAGCCAAAACTCCCACTAAAGCCTATAATATTATAGATTTGCTTGACATTTTTGCCGATTTTGTGTATAATAGTAAATGGTATAATTTTGAGTTCATGCATTTTAGTACACGATATATCAAAATTCTAACAAAGGATCTTTTACACATGAGATTAAATAAAATCTTGAAAGGAATAACAGCATTTCTGCTGACAGCGTGTATGCTTGCATCTCCTGCGGCGGCAATGAAGCTGGTCGGATCAAGAAATATTTATTCAAAGTTGGGCATTGATTCAAAGATAATCGCAGGTGTCGATCTTGAAATGAACGATGCGGCTATGAGACTTTATTACCTCGGATTTATCACCGGAAGCGGCACAGACATAAACGGCGGCATTGAGTTCAATCTCGGTCGCGGTCTCAGCAGAGTTGAGGCAGCAGTGTTTGCTGTTCGACTTCTCGGCGCTGAGGAAAAAGCCCTTGAAAAAAGCTACAGCCACCCATACACCGATGTTCCTGAATGGGCAACAGACTATATCGGTTATCTTTATCAGATCGGACTTCTTGCCGACATCACCGGTGAGCAGTATTACCCCGATTCACCCGAAACAACGGAGCGATTCATGGCATACTGTCTCTTCGCTCTCGGCTACCGAACACATCTCGGTGACTATACTGTTCCGATCGCTGCTGAATATGCGAGAGATATCGGTCTCTGCGTTACAGCAAAGGATGAACCCCTCACCCGCGGCGGCGCCGTTATGGCAATGTACAACACCCTCCGCACAACTATCAAGGACTCCGAGCGTGTCTACTCCGACCTGCTTGTGGAATCCGGCGCTATATCCTATCAGGACGCGGTATTCTTCCTCTGGACTGACAGCGTTGAGGAAACAGAAACATATATGTCAGTCGTTGGCTACAACAATGGCTGGATCGTTCCCGACGGTTACTACACCATCAAAGCTACTGAGGGCGGCAAGCTCCTCAACGTAGCAGTAGACGGCTACAACAATGACTACGAGGGCGTTGGCGTTACTCTTTGGAACGACACCAAGGACATTACGCAGACATTCCGTCTTCAAAGAACTGAGCGCGGTACATATTATATTTACTCTGCAGCTTCCAGAAACGGCTACGGCAGAGTCATCGGTTCATCCGATTGGTCCGATGCAGCCGGTCTTTACGGTTCAACCGGCAGAAACGCAATGGAGTTCAACATCCAGGGCACAGCCGACGGCACATGGATCATCACTTCCGCCGATAAGAATGACAACAGATGCCTGTCTGTAGTTGATCCTACATCAAACGGCTCACCTGTATCACTTAAGGCTCCCGGTGAAGCGGAAATGCAGACTTGGGAATTCATCCGCCAGGGCGTAATGAACGCAAGCGGTGAAGAGTTGGCTATCTTCGTTGCCGACTCCATGGTTATCACTCAGGGCGCGTATGACACCTACTCCCATTGGCATCAGAACGCAATCGATATGAAGCCTACAGAAAACCGTGTAAAGGCTCCTTTCAACGCGACAGTAGTCCGCGTTGATGCTACATGGGGTGCCTGCAACGCGGTATGGATCCAGAGTACAAACAAGGTGCGGTATGCTGACGGATCATACGATTACATGACCCTCTGCTTCCTCCACGATAACTACATCTCTGACATCTACGTAGGACGCACGCTGCTCCAGGGCGAGTATTTCTACGACTGCGGTAACTACGGCGTGTCAAGCGGCATCCACGTTCATGTAGCTGCATATCGCGGCGCATACAACAACACAATGCGAATTGGTGACGGCACGATCAACCTCGAGGATGCACTTTTCCTCCCCGACAATACTTACGTTTATAATTCCTACGGTCTTGACTGGAACAGAATCAGTTTGGCTGATTGATCTCGGGTAAGATGATATGAAAAGAGAGCTTCATAGAAAAATCGAATCAATTTGCAACGAAATAGGCACTTCTGCCGCTTCGGCTGCTTGCGAAGATATAGTACACGATCTTGAGTCAGAATACGACAAGCGGGTATCCGTGGGCATGAGTGAGCTTGATGCTTATCGGGATGTGCTGAAGAACATTGATGAGATAAAAAAGAAACTCGATGCTCTTCCAAAAACAGACGCAGAAATAGCCGAAAAGGCCGCCAAAGAATCACTGAAGAATCTGAAGAACATTCTCGGCAAAGTTTCTACGATAATGTGGCTCTCCATTGTCATACTGTTCTTCTATGCTAGCTTTACAAGCGGCAACTGGCACATTTCATGGCTCATATTCCTGTGGGGATCGATCTGCCAGAATGTGCTCGACATGGTGATTAACTATAACAAGGGCAAACCTTTGAAAAAGGTACTGCGAAGCGGACTCTCGTCCATACTTTGGCTTCTCACCGTGATTGCTTACTTTCTCATCAGCTTTGCATCCGGTGCATGGGCGACCACATGGCTTATCTTCATCTTCGGTGCGATTTTGCAGACTGTCCTCGGCTGGATAATCGGTAAATAAAAATTACAAAACCTCTGATATACCGTAGCGGTAAGTCAGAGGTTGTTTTTTGTTTTGTTCAGATTTGGTCGCTCTTTAGAAATCCCTCAAGCATTGTGCAACGCTCGGTATGACGGTCATTTTCGATCATCGTTGCCAGCACATCAGGCTTACCCACAAGTATAACCATCTTTGATGCTCGCGTCACCGCTGTGTATAAGAGATTTCGCGACATCAGCATGGGAGCACAAGAATAAAGGGGGATTATTACAACGGGGTACTCGCTTCCCTGACTTTTGTGGACAGTCACAGCGTATGAGTGATCCACCTCGTCAAGCATCGTAAAGTCAAGGTCACAGATTCGCTCGTCAAACCGGACGGTCATTGTGCCGTTTTCGCTGCTGATCTCCGTGACGGTGCCAATGTCTCCGTTGAATACGCCAAGTCCTTCCCGTCCGTCGTCTGTTGACCACTCAATGGAGTAGTTGTTCTTGGTCTGCATGACACGGTCTCCCTCTCGGAAGATGATATCCCGTGACTTTCGCTCTTTTTTTGTGGATGATGGGGGATTCAGTGCCGCCTGCAGTGCAGTATTAAGATTTTCCGTGCCTGATCCACCCTTGCGCGAAGGGGTGATAACCTGTATTTTCGGTATAATATCCGCGCCGTATGACTTCGGCAGTCGGTTCTTAACAAGGTCAACAACTGTGCGCGCGATCCCCTCCTCCGTCTCCCGTGGCAAGAAGAAGAAATCCGCATCCTTTCGGGTAAGAGTAGGCATTTCACCGTTGTTTATTTTGTGAGCATTGGTAATAATAAGGCTTTCCTCGGACTGCCGGAATATCTCAGTCAGTCGAACTACGGTAAAGCAACCTGATGCAATAACATCTCCGAGAACATTTCCTGCACCGACTGACGGAAGCTGGTCAGAGTCGCCAATCAGTATAAGACGAGATCCGTTCTTTGTAGCACGAAGCAACGCCTCCATTAGGTTAATGTCGATCATTGACGCCTCGTCCACGATCACCACATCAGACTCAAGGGTGTTGCTGTCATTTCGAATGAATTTCGAGCCATCGTCATCCGCATAGTCCATCTCCAGCAACCGATGAATAGTCTTCGCCTCGTAGGATGTGGCTTCGCTCATTCGCTTTGCAGCGCGTCCTGTAGGTGCACAAAGAGATATTTTATAGTCCAGAGATGAGAAAATGGAGATAAGCCCCTTGATAATGGTGGTCTTACCTGTTCCGGGACCGCCCGTGAGGATCATTACCCCCTCGGACATGGCAGAATGAAGTGCCTGCTTTTGTGTAAGCGCATATTTTATTCCGGATTGAGTCTCGCATTTCTCGATAAGCAATACAGAATCGCGGCTGTCGATCTTTGGACAAAGTCTGTTCATCGACTTCAGCTTCTTCGCAACGTAAGTCTCAGCCTTATACATCGACGGCTCATACACATAAGTGTTTCCCTTTCGGCGCACAGGAACGAGAGTCAGTCTTGTTATCTGATCATCGATCACACTCTTGACTGTGTCTGTGTAGTCCTCATCTCCGACGAACAAAAGGTCCACAGTGCATCGAAGAAGCTCCGGGTAAGGCAGGCAGGTGTGTCCGCTGTGCCCTGCTTCGGAAACGAGAATGTGCCGCGCCCCGTGGAGTATTCTCTCATCTGAGTCTGCCGCATATCCCATACTCATGGCGATCTGATCCGCTCGGTTGAAGCTGATTCCGCGAAAATCCTCGCACAGCTTGTAAGGATTCTGTCTGATCCTGTCCACAGCCGATCCGCCCCACCGCTTGTATATTTTCATAGCAGTCTGGGGTGTAAAGAAATCACGGCAGAACATCATAACATGGCGCGCGCCGGAGATTGCCTTGAAGTTCTCAGAAATTGAAGCCGCTTTTTTTGAGGTGATACCGGGAATGTCGGCAAGCCAGTCAGGATGATTCTCAATGACGTTAAACGAGTCTGTGCCGAACATCTCAACAATCTTCTGCGCAGTTTTCGGACCAATCCCCTTTACCGCACCCGAAGCGAGATAACGAAGCATATCCCCCTGCTCGGCAGGCAAGGTCTTGTCGTACATCTCCACCTTGAACTGACGTCCGTATGTGGGATGATTCGTCCACTGTCCGTGAGCTGTGATCTTGTCCCCCTCGGTGAGGTATGGGATAATTCCCGTGAGAGTTACAGGGTAGCCCTCCGTATCCTCGATCTCACAAACGGTATATCCGTTTTCTTCATTTTGATAGATAATTGAATCAACGATACCGGAGACGGATTCCATGCCCTTTCCCAGCTCATCCATTGGGTTATTGTTCATTTACGTCTCCTTTCTGTTGATATGTGAACTTAATAATTAAAACTTGACTTCTGCCTTGATCTCGTCAGCAAGGTCGATCTTTTCCCACGGCACGTTAAGGTCTTCTCTGCCCATGTGTCCGTACGCGGCAAGATCACCGTAAATAGGTCTGCGGAGGTCGAATCTCTTGATGATTGCCGCAGGTCTCGTATCAACCTTGTTCATGATATAGTCAGCAAGGATGGAGTCGTCGATCTTACCTGTGCCGAATGTGTCAAGCATTACGGAAACAGGACGTGCAACGCCGATCGCATATGCAAGCTGAACCTCGCAACGGTCTGCAATGCCGGATGCAACGATGTTCTTCGCGATGTAACGAGCCATGTAGCAAGCAGAACGGTCAACCTTTGTGGGATCCTTGCCGGAGAACGCGCCGCCGCCATGACGGGAGTATCCGCCGTATGTGTCAACGATGATCTTACGGCCTGTAAGACCGCTGTCACCCATAGGGCCGCCGATTACGAATCTGCCTGTGGGATTAACGTGAATTATTGTGTCGCTGTCAAGCATATCCGCAGGTACTGTGGGCTTGATAACGTGTTCGATAACGTCTGCTCTGATCTGCTCGAGTGTAACATCGGGATCGTGCTGTGAGGACACAACGACTGTATCAATGCGAACAGGACGGTCACCGTCATATTCAACAGTAACCTGTGTCTTTCCGTCGGGACGGAGATAAGCGAGCGTGCCGTTCTTACGAACCTCGGTCAGCTTCATTGCCATTTTCTGTGCAAGAGAAATGGGAAGCGGCATAAGCTCAGGTGTCTCGTTGCAAGCGTAACCGAACATAAGGCCCTGGTCGCCTGCGCCAATGTCGAATTCATCAGCCTCACCGGACTTTGCTTCAGCAGATTTGTCAACACCGAGAGCGATGTCGGGAGACTGCTCGTGAATGGAGTTGATAACTGCGCAGGTTGTGCCGTCAAAGCCATACTTCGCGCGGTCGTAACCAATGTTTACAACTGTCTTGCGAACTACATCCTGAATGTCAACGTAAGCACTGGTGGTGATCTCACCCATTACCATTACCATACCTGTGGTGCAGCAGGTTTCGCAAGCTACACGGGACATGGGATCCTGGCGGAGCATTTCGTCAAGTATTCTGTCGGATATCTGGTCGCAGATTTTGTCGGGATGTCCTTCTGTTACGGACTCGGATGTGAATAATTTTTTCATTTTTTCTCCTTTTTGGCGAAAGACTAAAAAAGTGTTCCCGCCCTGACAGAACGAGAACACATTAAACTCATCTGTCAGGAATTAGCACCTTGTCACAGGATAGGTTGCCGGGCGTCGTCGAGCCAGTCTCTCAGCCACTCTTGATAAGTAATATTTATTTTTAACGAGTATATTATATCATACAATGAGCCATTATGCAATAGCATATTTCTTCATTTATGTACAATTTTTTATGTGTATTTTCGACTGATTTATCGCAAAATCAATTAATTGAGAAGCTGCCGCCAAGTCCAAGGAAGAAGTAGAGCAGAGCTGCCGCACCAACTATCAATCCTACCGCTGTTACGGCAACGGTGATCTTAACATTCTTTGTTTTAGGCGAGCCTGCCGATTCCGCACCGGATGCTGAGAATCCCGCAAGGCGCATCGCCTTTGAAATGGGATTGTAAAGTATAAACACAAGAGCGGCATTAAACACAGCCTTTGTCAGGTTGAAGGGAAGCAGCAAAGTTGGGATAAGGGCGATGACCTCTCCGGTTGTTGCACCCATATAATACGGAGTAATGAGGATATTTGCCATCAGCATGATCGCGGTCATACCGAAAATAGAGGAGAGTATGCCAATAATAGCCCCCTTCATGGTGCGCTTATAGCTGTAAATCCAGCTTCCGATACACACAAATGACGCGCTGGAGATTATGTCCATGAGCAATCCGTATATGCCTGTACCGGTACTGCTTGGGATAAGCAAAAAGTCCAGCAAGGACACGATCACTGACATAATGACCCCGGGAACAGGACCGAGGAGCATTGCGCCAACAGTCATTACGGAATCCTTCAGATCAAATGTCAGAAACATAGCCTTAAAATGGAACACAAGGCATAAAATGAACGCGATCGCCGAAAAAAGGCCGATTGCCGTAATGTTGCGAATATTCGTTGATTTGTAAGATGATCTCTTCATCATTTGACGCTCCTTAATGCTATGATACATTGCGGAAGAAACAAAAAACCGCGGCAAATACCACGGAGATAGCGCAAAAACGCGATTTTGTATCTTCTCTCTTCCGGACTTTATGCCAGATAAACTGACAAACCGTCGGTAAAGGAATTTCACCTTTTCAACCTTTCGGCTCGTGGACTGTAACCACCGGTAAGGAATTTCACCTATCCCCGAAAATAAATATTAAATTGATTTAGAACCTTGGTTACTCTATATGGATGCTCAAAGTTCCTATTTCTTTAGTACATATATATTAGCACACATACCGTGAAATGTCAAGAGCAAAACAAAAAGGGCAAAGCCGAAGCCATGCCCTGTATTTGTTTGGTAAGTTAACTTACGCCTGAACGTCAATAACAACGCCGGAGCCAACTGTTCTACCACCCTCACGGATAGCGAAACGGAGACCCTTTTCAATAGCGATAGGTGTGATGAGTTCAACGTTCATGTCAACGTTATCGCCGGGACGGCACATTTCAACGCCTTCAGGAAGACTGATTGTACCTGTAACGTCAGTTGTTCTGAAGTAGAACTGAGGTCTGTAACCAGCGAAGAAGGGCTTCTGACGGCCACCTTCCTTTTCAGTAAGAACGTAAACCTGACCTACGAACTTTGTGTGAGGCTGAATTGTGCCGGGCTTGCAGAGAACCTGACCTCTTTCGATAGCCTTCTTGTCGATACCACGGAGAAGGAGACCAACGTTGTCACCAGCTTCAGCGGAGTCGAGGAGCTTACGGAACATTTCAACGCCTGTGATTGTTGTTGTCTTCTTCTCTTCGGAAAGACCAACGATTTCAACAACGTCACCCATCTTAACGACACCACGTTCTACTCTACCTGTAGCAACTGTACCACGACCTGTGATGGAGAATACGTCCTCAACAGGCATAAGGAAGGGTTCGTCTGCCTTACGAGCAGGTGTAGGAATGTATTCGTCTACAGCGTCCATAAGAGCGAGGATGGAAGCGTATTCGGGATCATCAGCGTTTGTGCTTGTGGATTCGAGAGCGTCACGAGCGGAACCACGAATGATCGGAATATCGTCGCCGGGGAAATCGTACTCGGAAAGGAGGTCTCTGATCTCCATCTCAACGAGGTCAAGAAGCTCCTCGTCATCAACGAGGTCAACCTTGTTCATGAATACAACGATTGCGGGAACGCCAACCTGACGAGCGAGCAGGATATGCTCACGAGTCTGCTGCATAGGACCGTCGGAAGCAGCAACAACCAGAATAGCACCGTC
>JAGBGV010000241.1 GCA_017935805.1 Clostridia bacterium
GAATCGTCATTCTTATGCTGAATATCCCCTTGCTCATTTCGGGAGCCATAATCCTCGGCGGGAAGTTTTTTGTCGGAACGATCTGGGCAACCTTTTTCTCCTCAGTCTGTATCTCTTTTTTTGAGAGAATACTGAACACTACCTTGACCGACGATATATTTTGCGCGTCTCTTCTGGGAGCTCTGTTCCTTGGAATCGGACTCGGACTCGTGTTTCGTGAAAACGCAACAACAGGCGGTACTGATATCGCTGTCAGACTCATTCAAAAGCGTCTGCCACATATGAAAAGCGGTAACATATTTCTGATCATTGATTCTGTTGTTGTCATAATGTCGGGCGTCATTCACGGAGATATTCGAACGGCAACCTACAGCGGGCTGTCTCTCGGGCTCAGCATGTTTGTATTTAACTATGTTCTTTACGGCGGAATGCGCGCTAAACTTCTGATAATAATCGACGACAATGTAAGCTCGCTCCCATACAAGCTCATGCATGAGACGGGGGTAACCATAATTGACGCCCGCGGTGCTTATTCCGGCGAAAAGAAAAACATCATGATATGCGCAGTTGACAAAAGAAAATATCCGCTTGTCACACGGATGATAGCAAATTCAGCCCCGGACGCAATAGTAATAACCACCCCGGCTGAAGGGTTCTCACACGGTCGGTCTATTGTGTGAATCATGCACATTCTGACGCAATTTGCTCTTGATTTACTTCGCGTTACATGGTATAATATCTATGATTATGTAGTATTTTATCAAAATTCATCATAGACACCCCAGGAGGTAAGTCAATGGCGGAATACAGCAAGGAGAATCTCATATCCTCTCTTAAGGATATGCAAACCGAAATAACAGCCATTCGTTATTATAACAACAAGCTCGCTTCCCTGAAGAAGGAGATCGATACATCAAGTATTGACCCGTCAGCATATGATACTTCATCTGCGAGCCGTATCATGCAAGAAAGAGATCATGCGTTGTCATCTCTGAAAAAGCCCGAGGAGAAAAAGAACATTTTTGACATCATTCTATATGCAGTCTTTGCGGTGTTCTCTGCCATTCTCATGATAATGCTTTTCCCGGGAAATCTGATTCCGCTGCCCCTCGCTGTACTGAACATAATCTTCCTCGGATACGGCGTTCTATATTCTGTATTTTTTGCCGCAATCAAGTGTTCTGTTGTCGGCAAAGTATATGACAGTATTCCAAAGGTCGGCAGATATGTTATGCTGGCGGCTCTCGGTTTATCTGCCATTGCATATGTAATTGACGGCATCCTCCGACCCATTTTCTTTATTGTGGTTTGCCCTATTGCTCTCGGCTTCCTCATGCTTCTCGCAAAGGATAAGGAAAACAAGAGACTCGCAGCAAGTGCACAGGTCAATGCACAAAACCGTCTCCGTGCAAAATATGACAAGCTGGTAAATGACGCTCGCCGCTCCGATGAAGCAGAAAAGGCACGCTTTGAGGCAGATCTTGAAGCTGAGCGCATCGGCAAGCAGAAAAAGCACGCGTCCGTTATTGCAGAATGTTCCAAGGCGCTCTCCAAGCACAAGGCAAAGTTCAATGAAGTAAACATTCTCCCTGCTCAAGTTCTCAAAAAAGACACATATGTTGTTGACTCACTTCTGAAGATCCTTGCAAGCGACCAGGCTGATGATCTTGATGGTGCACTCGCTATCTGGGAAAAGACTCTGCTCTCACGTGAAGAAGATTTCGCTCAAGTATATGTTTCCGCTTCTATCAGACGCCGCGACGGATGGGGACCCATAAGAAACATGATGTATGTAGATGGCGCAAAGGTAGGCACAGCCGAACAACCTCACAAGATAATCAAAGTTGTACCCGGCACCCACGCCATATCCGCCAAGGTTCAGCTTAACTATGGCGGTCAGTCACACTATCCCCAGTCCGAGCCTGTTGAGCTTACTCTCAATGCAGGAGATGTAAAATATGTAAAGTTCTTTGTCAGCGGTACTCCTACAGTTCAGTACCGTATTTGCCGTGACATGGATGAATTCTCTGCAGAGATATAAAAAAACAAAACCGTAGGTCATTCCTGCGGTTTATTTATGGATCTGACACAACTACAATACATGAGGTTTCATATGAATAAAAGTAAAATTGCCATCTCTTATTTTTGGGTGGCGGCAGTTGCAATACTACTTGCACTTAACTACCACATTTTCATAGTGCAAAATAACTTTGCCCCGGCCGGACTTAACGGTATTGCTACAATGGTGCAGTACAAAACAGGCTTCAGTATCAGCTATATGTCTTTGCTGATCAATATTCCGCTGTCAGTATTCGCGTATTTCCTGATTCAAAAGTCATTTGCGACAAAAACCTTGGTATTCACCTTGGTGTATTCTTTCTCATTCCTGTTTTTGCAGAATGCAGGACTTGAATTTTTACAGTACAACGCGGACGGTCACGACACTATTTACCCTGTAATCATCAGCGGCGTGATCAGCGGTCTCGTTTACGGAATCTGCTTTAAGAACAGCGCATCAACCGGCGGCACGGACGTTGTTGCACGGTATATCAACAAGGTCAATCCCGACACCAACTTCTTTATTGTTACCTTTGCTCTTAATACTGTAGTTGCCGTTGCTTCCCTGTTCGTTTATTCCGAAAACTCTGTTGACTACAAGCCTGTTGCTCTCTGTATAACATACTGTTTTATCTCCACATTTGTAGGAAACTATATCATCAAGGGTACAAAAACCGCTTACAAATTCACTGTTGTTACCACTCAACCCGATGAGATTTCTGAAGAGATATCTTCGCTTCTCAAACACAGCTCAACCAAGATCAGCGCAACCGGCACTTACACCGGAGCCGAAAAATGGGTGCTCATCTGCGTAGTAAACCGCCATCAGCTCACGGATTTTCAGAACATTATTGCCAAATATAACGGCACCTTTGCTTTCTACGAGCTGATAAACGAGACATACGGTAATTTCGTTCACGTTAAATAAAGTGAAGCGCTCCAAGTGCCCAGTAAATTACACCGTACACTACCCCCGCCGATATTCCGTAAAGGATCACAGGACCGGCAATCGTAAATATCTTCGCACCAACACCGAGGATGAAACCCTCCGTTTTATTGTCTATTGCCGCGGCCGTTACAGCATTTGCAAATCCTGTTATGGGCACAAGAGTTCCGCCTCCTGCACGCTTGGCAATGTTATCAAATATGCCGAGCCCTGTCAACAGTGCAGTGACAAACACAAGTGTCACCGAGGTGAGAGTTCCCGCATTCTGAAGCGACATCCCAAGGGATTCATAAAGCTTTCGCAAGGCTTCTCCTCCTGTACATATCATTCCCCCTATCACAAATGCTCTCGTGCAGTCAAGAAGTAATGGAGATTTCTTCGCTCTGCCCTGCACATATCTTTCGTATGTTTTTCCGTTCATATGCTTCTCCGTTTATTTGTAACTTGCAGATTTAGTTTTCCAAGTTATTTGCAAATTATAACTTGAAAAATTAAAAACCGCTAAATCGTTTGTTTACAATTTTAATGGTAAATTAATTTGACATATCATAGATTCCATTGTATAATCATATTGTAAACCAAATAAATTGAAAGGACCTATTACTATGGCTTTTATTGACGAACTGAAGAAAAATGCAGTAGACTTTGCAGACAAAGCAAAGAAGAAGACAAACGAGATCACGGGTATCACAAAGATCAATATTGCGATCAGATCCAACGAGAGCAAGCTGGCTGCTGTTTATGAAGAGATCGGCAGACTTTTCTACAAGGCTGAACGCGAAGGCGCTGACTACACAGAGGACATCGCTACCTGCATCATGAAGGCTGACAAGTACAACAGCGACATTGAGCTCGGTAAGCGTGAACTCGCAAAGCTCCGAAAGGTTAAGACCTGTGGCGGCTGCGGCAATGAGATCGACCGTACATTCGCTTTCTGCAACTTCTGCGGCGAAAAGCAGGAAATGCCCGAATCCGAAATCGTTGAAGAAACTGAAGACGAGATCGTTGAGATCGCAATCGAAGATCCCGCTGATGAAGTTGAGATCACAGTTGAGGAGCCCTCTGACGAGGAATAATCAAACATCACAAGTACAGCCGATCATTAAGGTCGGCTGTGTTTTTTTTGCTTGACTTATTCTCTTAAGGGTGATATCATTAATATAACGACAAATCAGGAGCAAACTATGGTAAACATTCTTTTTGACTGTCCCAATATTGACGATTTTTATGACGATCTGAAGGAGTACTTCTCACCCACAGACAAAGTCGCAGTTGTAGCGTTCTCGTTCTACGACGACTATGTTACTGACGCTGAAATGTGGGAAAAGGTTTACGGTCGCGGTGTAGGCAACTGCTATTTCGAGACGGTTGACTCATTTAAGCCTTTCGGTATCCCCGAGGAAAACTTCACGTTCATCAACTACTTCAAAGATACAAAAGAATCCGCCAAAGAGATAATTAAAAATGCCGACGTGATCTACTTCACAGGCGGACTTCCCGACAGAATGATGGACAGAATTGAGGAGTTTGAGCTTGTCGATGTGCTAATGGAGCACAAAGGTGTAATCATAGGTTACAGCGCAGGTGCAGTTATTCAGATGAAAGAATATCACCTTTCCCCCGATGACGATTATCCCGAGTTCGGATATTATCACGGACTACCATATCTCGACGGATTCTACCTTGAAGTACATTATGAGCACAAGCCCTGGCAGGATGAGTCTATACGCCGTGTACCAGTTGAGAGAGGTAAACCCTTATACGTCCTTCACACAAGAGGTGGCGGAATTGTTGTTGACAACGGAAAAATCAAGGTTATCGGCAAGGTTGACATACATTAATAGAATAATAAAACAGAGCCCCGCACAGTTGTGTAGAGCTCTGTTATTTTTGTTATGAATTAAACGAGAAGATTCTTTTCAGTTTCGGGATCGAAGAAGTGCATTACCTTGCCTTCGAATGTAACATAAATTGTTGCACCGTAAACCAGGCCCTTGCGCTGTTCATCATCGAGAGAAACTGTAGGAATACGAACGATGAGCTTATCGCCGTTTTCTTCAACTACGTGGAGGTGAAGCTCGCTACCCATCATTTCGTTAACAACGATCTTGCAAGGAATAGCTGCGGGGTTATCCTTATCTGCAAGGATGAAGTGCTCAGGACGAACGCCAAGAATGATCTCCTTGGAACCTGCCTGCTTTTTAGCAAGCATTTCAGCCTTCTTGCCTGTTACCTCGATCTTAGCACCGTAAGGTGTTACATAGTACTTGCCGTCCTCGAGTACGAGATTTGTCTTGAATGTATTCATCTTAGGTGCGCCGATAAATTCAGCAACAAAGAGGTTGTCAGGCATGTCGAATACCTCAGTAGGTGTGCCGACCTGCATGATGAAGCCGTCCTTCATGATTACGATACGGTCACCGAGAGTCATAGCCTCTGTCTGGTCATGTGTAACGTAAATGAAGGTTGTGTCGATCTTCTGACGGAGCAGGATGATCTCAGCTCTCATCTGGTTACGGAGCTTTGCGTCAAGGTTGGAGAGCGGTTCGTCCATGAGGAACACCTTACTGTCTCTAACCATCGCACGTCCGATAGCAACTCTCTGTCTCTGACCGCCGGAGAGAGCGCGGGGCTTTCTTGTAAGATACTCAGTAATACCGAGAATCTCAGCAGCCTTTGTTACCTTTTCATATACTTCATCCTGAGGAACCTTCTTGAGACGGAGGCTGAATGCCATGTTCTCAAATACTGTAAGGTGGGGATAAAGCGCGTAGTTCTGGAATACCATCGCGATATCACGGTCACGAGGCTGAAGGTCATTTACAACAACGCCGTCGATCTCAATTGTACCTTCGGAAATATCCTCGAGACCTGCGATCATACGAAGTGTAGTAGATTTACCGCATCCGGAGGGACCTACGAATACAATAAATTCTTTGTCGGCAATGTCAAGGTTGAAGTCCTGAACTGCAACTGTGTCCTTGCCGTATATCTTTTTAACATTAGTTAATTTAACACTAGCCATATTATTCTCCTATTATCCTTTCACTGCTCCGCCTGTTACGCCTTCAACATAGTACTTCTGAAGTGCAAGGAAGACTGCTACAACAGGGATCGCTACTACAACGCCCGCGGCGCAGAACATGGTATAATTCGTATTTACCATGGTTTTGGAAAGCCATTCGTACATACCGACCGCAACGCTCATACCTTGGCTGTTTTCATGAATAAGATAACTTGCAAGCATGAAGTCGCCCCAAGGTGCCATAAAGCCCATGAGTACTGTATAGATAACGATAGGCTTGGAAAGAGGCATGATTACCTTATAGAATACCTGCCAACGTGTGGCGCCGTCTACTCGCGCAGTTTCGTCAAGGCTCTTGGGAATAGTATCGAAGAAGCCCTTGGATACGTAGTATCCCATACCGCTGCTCGCGCAGTAAACGATGATAAGTCCGAGAGGTGCCATCTCCATGGTAAGTCCGAAGTCGGAGAATACCTTGTAGATGAGGATCATGGTAAGGAATCCGGGGAACATTCCAAGGATCAGCATAAGGTTCATAAGTCCCTTTCTGCCCTTGAATCTGAGTCTGGAGAGCACATAGCTCATTGAAAGAACGAAGAATGTCTGAAGCACTGCAGTTGCAACGCCCATAATTGCTGTGTTCTTGAACCAGTTAAAGAAGTCAGTTTCCTTGAAAAGTCTGATATAGTTGTCAAATCCGAATTCACCGGGAATGAACCTACCGTCCATACCGCGTACATCGACCTTGAAGGACTCAAGTACAATACCGACAAATGGGAAAAGCCATATGATGGTTATTAGTATCAGTAAGATATAAATAACAGTGTTACCGAGTCTGCGGCTTGTTGAAGCGTTAAGACTCTTCTTATTCAGCTTATTGTTTTTCATTACTTGTAATCCTCCTCATTTCTTGTAGACGGAATTACATTGTAAACGATAAGCGACAGTACAGCAACCACAACGAATACAAGAATACCGATGAGAGATGCCATATAGTACTTACTTTCCGCACTTCCGAGTGTCATCTTGAACAGCCATGTGATAAGAAGGTCTGTATGACCTACAGATACACCGCCGGCTGTGCCGATAGCTGTGTTGATCGGGTTACCACCGGTCAGAAGATAGATTACGTTGAAGTTGTTAAGGTTACCTACAAAGCTGGTAAGCAGATACGGACCCATTACGAACATCATATAAGGCAGAGTGATCTTTGAGTACTGCTGCCAGGGGCTTGCGCCGTCGATACGGGAGGATTCGTAAAGGTCTGCGGGGATATTCATAAGAATACCTGTTGCCATAAGCATTATGTAAGGAATACCTACCCAGATATTGATAACAATAACAAGGACTTTTGCCACTATGGGTGAATCCCAAAGTGAGAAGAAGTGGTTTGTGCTGAGATAGTTCTCAATGAACGGAATCTCGCCAAGAACCTTACCGATAATACCGGAAGAGTCAAAGAGCTTTGCAACGTAAAGGAGTGATACGAACTGAGGAATAGCGATGGTCATAACCAGCACTGTTCTCCAGAACTTCTTGATCTTGATGCCCTTCTTGTTGATCATGATCGCAACGAACATACCAAGGAAGTAGTTGGTAAATGATGCAAAGAACGCCCACATGAGAGTCCAGGAGAGGATCTCACCGAAAGCAAGACCAAGACCGCCCTTACCGAAATCGAAAAGCTCGTTAAAATGCTCAAGTCCTACCCAACTGAACAGGTTAGCATAACCGTCATGAGCCGCGTCATAGCTTGTGAAAGCAACGAGCACCATGTAAATGATGGGAAGAACCGTAAATGCCATAATGCCGAACAGAGGGAGTGAAAGAAGTGTTTTGTGGAACTGATCGTCAAGCAAAGATCTGAGGTCATCCTTACCGCTTCTAACCTTCTTGCCTTTTTTGGTAATATCAATGCAGATTCTGCACTGTTTTACCTGCATACGCCATGTTACGACAAACGCAATAATAAAGATGATTGTAAGAAGACCGTAAAGCATAACCTTTACAGAGTCGTCGCCTGCTACCCAGTCCTTTGTTACGATCTGCATTCCGCCGTAATCAATGGTATTCTCAACGTAGCCGCCCTGAACTGTACCGATCGTTGCACCGGTCTGGAACCAGTTACCTTTGGCAAGCCAATAAATACCGCCGCTGGGTACAACCATATATCCGATAAATACTAATCCGAACAGAAGGAAGAGGATACCTCTCAAAATCTGTCCATAGTAAAAATTGCCGAAACCGAAAATGAAGAACGACAGTTTAACTGCCCAGTTACCGTTCTTGAAAGTGTATCCAATGTCGCAAAATTCGTTCTTAACAGCTAAGCCGCAGGTCTTAAAGAAATTCAAAATACCAATTCCGAGATTCTTGAACCACAGCGGAATAGCACAGAAGAACAGTTTAAGTTTGTACAGGAAAGCTTCAAACTTATTTAGTTTTAAGTAATCTAAATCGTTTAATCTTTTCATAATCAAAATATAAACTGAGTTTATACTGACTCCTTTTTATATTTTTAAATAAAAAACATCATCAGCCGACGCCTAAGACAATTGTTGTCATTGGCTATCGGCTAACAATGCCTAATCGTTTTGAAGACAAGGGGGATTTTCTCCCCCTGCTGCCTTCAGTAAATATTAAATTATTCTACGGGAATGAGAGTTACTGTACCTGTCTGTGCGCCGTCCCATACGAGCTGTACCTTGTAGTTACCGTCAGCTTCAACAACGATGTTAGCACCGTTGAATTCTACGCCGAAGTTAACATCCCAAGATGCGCCCTGGCGAACCTTGAATTCTTCGCCTGCCTTGAGTGCAAGAACGTCAGATACATATGTGCCGGGTTCAACCTCTGTCATAGCGAAGTCAACGTCCCAAGATGTGCCGCAGATACCACCGATAACGCCCCATGCGTTCTTCTGCTCTTCTGTCATCTGGAAGAGACCGTCGATTGTGGACTGGTATGCATCAAGAGCTGCCTTGAGGTCTGCGTCGCTCTTAGCTGCCTTAGCGTCAGCGCCGAGAACCTTTGCGATATCCCACCAAGAACCGTGGATCTGGCCCTGAGGCTGACCGTATGCGTTCTGGAGAGCGAGAGCTGCGAGAGAAGCGTTAGACTGAACTGCTTCGGAAGCCTGAGCCTTGAGGTTAGAGGGACCTCATTCGAAGCTTGCGAATCTCTGGTTCTGGCATTCTTCGCCTGTCAGATACTGAGCGAGGAGAGAAAGAACTGCTGCCTTCTTAGCGTCTGTCTGGGGCTTAACACCCATGAGCTTGTTACCTGTGTAAGAGCCGAGGTGGTAGGTCTTGCCGTCAACTGTGAAGGAAGGAAGATCTGTTGCACCGAGGTTTGCGCCGAAGTGATCAGCTGCAGCACCTGCGTTCCAAATACCTGTGATAACAACACCTGCATCTGTGAAGATGTCTGCGTTGCTGTCATAGCACTTGGACTGAGCAAGCTTCTGCATACCCTTCATTGCTGCGAGACCTGCATCGGAGTTGAAGTCGTCGTCAACAGCGATGAATTCGCCATCCTGGTTCATTGTCCAGTTGGAGTGGCAGCCTGTAGCGAAGAAGAAGGATGCTGTGTACCAAGCATTCTCAAGAGCATAACGGAACTTAACGTCGTTAGCTTCACAAGCAGCGATGATGTCTTCAAGGCTGTCGGGATTGGAGATGATGCTTGTATCATAGTACATGTAGTAACCGTTGTCGCTTGTCATAGGATAAGCGTAAAGTGTGCCTGCAACAGATGCAGCTGCAACGGAACCTGCGTCGTTGTTAGCCTTGATTGCTGTAGCGATGTCACCACCGGGAGCAGCAAGAGCAGCAGCCTGTACAAGACGAGCGAGCTGGTCCTGTGCGAAGCAGTAAATATCAGGAGCTGTAGCAACGTCAGCAACTACCTTAGAACCAGCGTCAGCTTCAGTAACGCCTTCGATCTGAGCGTTGATTACGATGCCGGGGTTAGTAGCTTCAAATGCATCGATCTGAGACTGGAACTGTGCAGCAACGCCGTCCATCTCGGATACCCACATAGTAATGTTGTATGTGCCTTCAAGTCCTGTAGCAGCACTGCCGCCGTCAGGATTCTGTTCAACGGGTTTCTTGTCGCAAGCTACGAATGTAGCAGCAATCATAAGAACCGCAAGAATAAGTGATAAGATTTTACTCATTTTCATAAGTAAGCCTCCTAAAAATTATAGTGATACGCCTAATTGCGTATATTTATTGTAACACCAAATGACCGATTCTGTCAATATCATTGATGTTTTTTATAAAAAATCAGCATTTTAACTAAACTAAATTGAATTTTTTCTACAAATTACAAAATTAGTTTCCAGCCGAAGTTTTATACTCGTCGAACGCCGGCAATTTCTGTCCGCAGTAGTCGAAAAGGCACTGATTTGCCCATTCGTTTGATGTAGATTTTCCTTCTTCGTGTATATATTCCTGTCCCGCTACAGATGCCCAGCAGATTCCCTCACCGGGTAGCCAAAGCGGTTCCCAATAAAACACTCCGCCAATATCATTAGCGCGTGCAGTGGCAAGGAAATCTCTTACAAATGCGGTCTGTCCTTCGGGAGTAACAGGATACTTTTCGGTAAATCCGGGCATATAGGCTCTATCCGAGTCGATAACAAGTCGCTTCTCTTCCCCACCGAGAGAGTACGCTTCAGTGGTAAAGCCATAACCAAGCTCCATTATCATGATCTCCTTGCCGAATCTTCTGCAGTCCCGCAGGTTGGCAAAAAGCTCTTCGGGTGTGCCGTGCCAATATGGATAATACGATGCGCCGATGATATCGTAGTCTACACCGTGACTCTCCATATTGGAATAGAATTCCTGATACACCTCTTTATCGTTACTCCGTTCAAGATGCAGTACTATCTTCGCCTCCGGTGTGATCTCGCGGCAAGCACGGCATCCGGCATCGGCAAGTCGGCAGAAATTATCGTAATTTCCACGCTTTCCCTCTCCGAGATCCAGCTTTCCGAGCGGCCAAAGCATTCCGTTAGTGATCTCGTTGCCAACCTGTATCATGTCAGGCGCAACACCTTCGCGGCACGCAACAGTCAGGCACTCCTTGGTAAACTCATACACGGCATCGGTCATTCTGTCAATATCATATTCAGCCCAAGCCTTTGGTATGATCTGCTTTCCCGGATCTGCCCAGAAATCACTGTAGTGGAAATCCATCAAAAGTCGGTATCCCTTACTCTTTGCCAGCTTTCCGAGCTTTACATAGTTATCCATATCGCAGTTTCCTGCAAGATAAGGCGAACCGTCCTTGCCGTAAGGGTCGTTCCACACGCGGATACGCATGAAATCAACGCCGTTTGCGCGGAATGCGTCAAGTGGATCTATTTCATGTTCGCCTTCGTAGAATTTTGCACCGTGCTCCAGTTCTTCAAGGTAAGTAGAGACATCAATTCCGAGGATCATTGCTCTCCTCCCTTGTGCGGTGCGAATTTGATAGGCTCATTGTCTTCACCAAAGTCAACAACTCGCAGCTTCATCGCACGGTAACGGTATCTTGCAGCTTCGTTCAGTCGGAGTACATCATCTTCCTTGCCGGTGAATCCACAGCGCAGGCAATAGTACTCGCCCTTGTCCTCGTCGTAGAACATATCAATGTCGATATCTCTCATGAAGCATGAGGGACAACGGAAATTCAGTTTGCCTTTTGTAGCTTGAGCCATGTCTTGACCTCTCCTTTGCTAATGGTTTTTGTGAGTCCGAGATGATATACAGGCGAGAAGGCTATACCCTCTTCAACAAATGCTTCATCATTGTCGCCGCCCATTTCTACTCTTGTGAGAACGTCGGGAATGATAACATATGCGCTCTCTGCATTACCCTTTACGATCTTTTTGCCGTGATAAGAGAACTGCATATCGTCTCCGTCAACACAGAGAGTGAGCTTTGTCATATCCGCCTGATACTCTGTAGTGCCGAACGCACCTGTAAAGTATTCGTTGAATGTTACCTGCTCGTCTCCTATATCGTTGAGGATGCGTCTTTCGGTAATGATCTTACCCTCTCCCTCAAGTATAGTGAACACGGACTGAATTACTATATCAAGTCCGCCGAGGCTAACTGTGACAGGGTCTGTTGTAAGTCTGACACCGCCGTCGATCTTATCGTATTTCGCCATAGTTCTTGTGAGGCAAAGGTCTGCTGTTTCTCCTCTGCAGCTTACCTTACAGGAACGGATAGTACCTGCGCCTGCGTAATGAGTAAAGTAGCCTGCACGGTAGTTTATCTGAATTAGGTAAGGATAGGATGCGTCATACACGTTGTCCGTGCCGATACCTGTTTCCTGGGGAATTCGTGCAACGTAAGGACGAAGATCGATCATTGCACCGCCTTGATTAAAGTCGAAGCAGGTTCTCATCTGCGGGTCCGCATATCAGAAATACTCCTTGTTGCTGCCGTAAAGTATATCCTTCCAAAGAGCACATTCACCGCGGTTATAATCCTGATGACAGCTTCTGTAGTAGTCAGCGAACTCACTCATGGTCATATCAATGAGCTTGCCCTCAGCCTTCAGCTTGCCGTAGTACTTCATACCGTCATCATATGACTTTGCAAGAAGCTCATAGGGTGCTTCCCAGCGTCCGCGCTTATTGAGCCAGCCGGGACCGACAAACATCATGTTATAGCTGTATCCGTCGTTGTACTTGGCAAGGTGGCGGTACTGGTCGATAAGATTATAGAGATAGGGATATTCGTACTCGCCATTGTCATTGTAATAGATCATTCCGCGGAGCACGTTCTGTGGGTGTGTACCGAAGTTGGAGCCGTTTCCGTCAAAGCAAGCCATAAGGTCGCGTGACAGGTGCGGTATTGCAACGATACCTGAGTCATCGTCAGCGGAACAGGCAGGACAGTGAGAGTTTACTTTAGAGGGTATCCAAGGGTTCCACGGACCGCCGTCCATGAAGGTATACCATGAGTTGTTGCAGGTATGGTATGCCTTCGGTCCTTCTTCCCAGCAGGTCGCAACCGCGCATTTTACTGTGGGATAGTGCTTCTTAATATAGTTTATCGTGTATGCGTCGAGGAAGTAGCTGCTTGTTGACTCGGGATAGAATCCGAACTTGTCATAGAACTTGCCAAACACGTCGTCGATGATCTCTTCCTTGGTCTTATCATCGAACATCCAGATGCAGAAGTCCTCTGTGTGATACTTTGCTCTGAACTCAGGGCACGGCAAACCAAGCAAGGAAAGTCCGATCTCGTCCCCGTACTTCTCGTGCTCCTCTTTAGCCTGTTCAACGATCACATCAGAGAAAGGAGACGCGTATGTGATCTGAATAGTTGTTTTCAGCCCATATTTGTGGGCGCAGTCCTGCTGAAATCTGAAGATATCAATGGACTCGTCGCGAACTCCCTTGCCCTTGCCGAGTGCACGTTCTGCATACTCCGGAGAGAGCTCGGGGCGGTGGATAATGTTGACTACAAATCTGTTTTCCATAGTTTTCTTTCCGTTACTTTAGTATTACGCTTGTTTGCGGTCCGACTGTGAGAGATGTGCCGTTAAGCTTAGCGGAGCCTACTCCCACGTAGTCACTGATTTTTGTGAAGCTGTAGCCTTTGATAACACCGAGGTCAATTGTTATCTCCGATGTTGAGTTATTGTGAAGAAGTCCGATGGTCTCACCGTTATACTCGATAATAAATCCACCGAGATTCTTTTCTCCACAGCTTACAGCGGTATATTTGCCTCTTGCTATTGCAGGATACTTATGTCTGATGCCGATCAGCTTGCAATAATAGTTGTAAAGGCTGTTCTCGTCCTCCAATTGAGTCTTGACGGTTGATTCAATCTGCTTGGATGCAGGGTAGGTAGTACCGACAGGGTCTCTTATGAGGTCCTCGTCTCCCCAAAGCATTGCAAGTCTGCGGTTGGCGTCAGTGCTCTCGCTTCCTCTTGAACCTCTCATGCCAATTTCCTCACCGTAATATATTACAGGAGAGCCCGGGGAGAGCAGATACAGATTCGCCGCCATCTTCATATTGTTTTCAGTGATAAATGAGCCTGCGATTCTGTCCATATCGTGATTGGAGAGGAACGGCATGATCATTCCCTCAGGGTATTTTTCAGCTATTCTTCCCTGGAGAGATCCGATATAGTTGGTGTATTTGGAGATTCCTGTTCCCTTTGCGGCAGATGCAACAACTCCCTCTGCCTGTGCCATCGCAAAGTTGAAGCAGTTGAGTCCTGCGGTGTAGTATTCAAGTATCTCGGTCTCACCGGACCAGCACTCGCCTACACAGTAGATATCCTGATCAATGGCGCGCAACTCTTCCATGTACCATTTCCAGAACTCAACAGATCTGTCGGTGTTTCCATAATAAATGTACTTAACAGCGTCAAATCTGAAGCCGTCAACGCCAAGGTCGAGATAGTATTTTGCAACGTCAAGCATGGCCTGTCGAACATCGGGATTGTCATAGTTCAGCTCAGGCATTCCACCGTCGAAATTGCACTCATACCAGCAGTCCACTCCCGCGATTTTTTGGTACTGTATACCGTTTTGCTTTTCCGCAGTTGTTACGCATGAATAGTAATCGTAATAAGGGTTCTCTGTGTCTCCGTTGATGCGAGCTTCCTTGAAGTTGAGGAACCACTCGTGACTGTTTGAGGTGTGGTTTATCGCGAGATCAAGAATAAGCTTAACATTACGCTCATGACACAGTTCGACAAGCTCAACAAGGTCGGATTCCTCACCGAATCGCCAGTCGATCTTATAATAATCCGATGCGTCGTATTTGTGATATGTAGGGGATGAGAATATGGGTGAGAGCCAAATTCCCTGAACTCCGAGGCTCTTGCCAGAATTGATGTTTCCGTCATTGAGATAATCCATACGGTTGATGATACCGCGAAGATCCCCAATTCCGTCTCCGTTTGAATCGGAGAAAGAGCCTACGAATATCTGATAAAATGTTCTGTAATTGTCGTCAATCGGGTCAACCATAGGCGGAAGCTCCTTTTTGCCGCAGCCCGTCAGCATCACCGCAGAGATTATCATTACAGCTGACAATAACAAAGCTATCTTTTTTATCATAATTGTTTTCCGTTTATTCCTTTACTGAATTAAGCATAGCATCATCGATCTTGCCCCATGCATTGGGTCCGCTACACTTGACGTAGATGCCCACAGTTATTGTATCGCCCGCGCTATACTCAATTCCGTTTATTGTTGCAGTATGCCATTCGTTATAGACGGTTATCTCGGTTTTGTCGGTGTATACGATCTCACCGTTTATCTTGATATAAGCGTAAATGTCAGTTTCACCGCCGTCTCCGCCCATGATCGAGATAGAATAGTTGTATTTTCCCGTTTTGAGGTCCTGTACGTCCTGCTCAAGTGTAAACTCCACGCAATCAGCCGCCGCACCCCAGAAGTGGTAGTGGAATGTGCCTGTGAGAGAGTCTGTAACCTTGTCCTCAATCTTGAGTTCATCAAATTTGCCGATAGGTGTTGCAGTCCAGCCACTTTCGCCTTCTTCAAAGCTCCAGTTTCGGAGGTAGTTGTACTCGACCATTGAAACATAGCAATGAGCAGTCATACCCCCTGCCGTGCCGAGTATATCATATTTCGCAACGCCGCCTGACTTCATGGCTTCATAGTCCACATTATGCCACTCAACAGGGATAGCCTCATTTGAGTTGTCACTCATGATGGCGTTTACGGTGTCCGGTAAGATTATCTCGCCGTTTAAGTCGATCATGAGGTTTACGTCCTCAACAGCATCAGCAATCACAGGGGCTGAGTTACCCTCTCTCATAAGCGCGAACACCTTGAGAGACTCTATGGGGTGTCCTGTTTCGTCAAAGAATGCCTGATTGTCCACAGCGCAACCGCCGTACCACTGACCTGCGTCTTCCGGATCATATCCGCCCGCATAGCTTGATGCCCAACCGGAACCGTGCTTTTCCCAAAGTGCAGAATTCTCTTCCCAGCTTGATCCGCCGGCGGAGATCCATGTACCTTCCCAATAGAACACGCCTATTCCGTTTGTGGTTTTGTTCGCAACAGTATCAACAACATTGCGCACTAGATTTGCCTGTCCTTGAGGTGTAAACGGGTAGTCCTTGACTATTCCGCCGCCCTCACCTATGGTATTTCCGTAGAAGTCGCTGTCCTCCGCGGTAAATGCGTACGAGGTTTCGGCTACCATTACTTTTTTACCGTAGGTGTTTGCAATATCTGAAAGAACAGATGCAAGATTGTCAAGTGTGCCGTGCCAGAAGGGATAGTAGGACGAAGCGAAAACGTCGTAATCTACACCGTAGTACTCAAGGTTCTTACCGTAGCTGACATAATTCGATACTTTCTCGGGGTTGGCAAAGTGTACTGCCACAAGTGCATTCGGGCACACCTCGCGCACCGCCTTTGAGCCCGCGGACATAAGCTGCATGATCTTCTGCCATCCGCCAAGTGAGCTGCTGTTCTCACCGCACATGGCACCGTTTGTCTCGTTACCGATCTGCACCATACCGACATCAACGCCTGCATCTGTTAGCTTTTGGAGGCAATCCTTGGTATACTGATACAGTGCCTCGGACTTTTCTTCGATACTCATGCCGCGCCAAGCTTTCGGTACCATCTGCTTTCCGGGATCTGCCCAGAAGTCGGAGTAGTGGAAGTTCACAAGCAGCTTTATGCCGTACTGTGTGGCGCGCTTGCCTATTTCTACCGCGTTGTCGATATCGCAGTTGCCTCCGCCGTATCCGTTTCCGTCCGAATCAAAGGGATCATTCCAGATACGAACGCGAATGTAATTTATTCCGTTCTCGGAGAGTATCTGATACACGTCCTTTTCATTGCCCTCGAAATCGTAATACTTTACTCCGCCTGCTTCAAGAGAAGGAACAGCGGAAGCATCCATACCGAAAATGAAGTCCTCGGGAAGGTTCTCTACCTTTTCGACGTAAAGGGTGTCGGATGTCACGTTTGTGTCTATCACATTAGGTCTCCAGTCGCTGCTTTTCTTTTCTTTTGCGCATGATACAAATGCTGAAAACGCACACATAGCCGCAAGAATTACAGCAACCGTTTTCTTGATATTCTTCATAATTGTCCTCCGCGTATATTGATTTATCAAATTTTTACGGGGATACTTTCACCATTATTCTGCTTCGCTTGTATTTGCAAGTGTGTCATTAATATAGATCTTTACTCCAATCGCGGGAAGGGATATTTTACCTGTCTCGTTTGCCAGAATACCGCTGCCCGCTCTCTCACGGTCCGCGATAAGGTTCCACTCACCGTCAAGCTCGTAAGTCAGGTCTGTGTTGAGCGGGTTAATAAGAACAAGTGCTACACCGCCGTCGTTGTCTCTGATGGTTACTGCAAGTGCGCCGCCTGCGAATTCTTCGTGTTCTATTGTTACGTCAAGGTCGGAGAAAATATCATACGCCTTACGCATCTCGATGAGTCCCTTGTAGTACAGCATTGTTGCGTACTCGCGGCTTCCCTCTGCAAGAACGGACCAGTTGATATTGTTGATAGCATCGCTTGACTTATAGCTGTTCTCGTCTCCATCCTTTGTGCGAAGCATTTCTTCACCTGCCTGCCAGAACGGAGTACCGCGAGATACCATAATGATAGCTGCACCGAGATTATTCATGCGGTTTCTCTCGTCATCGGAATCATTTTGATTGGAGAGAAGCAGCTTATCCCACAGAGTATTGTTGTCATGTGCACTCATGTAGTTGATGACCATTGCATTGTCAACAGTCCATCCCTGTCCAACGCCAACACCGCCCTTGATACCGAACATGATCTTGGCTGCTGTGCCCTTTGGTGAGCCGCTGATATAACCCTTTGCTGTCTTTTCAAAAACGCTTCCCTTCAGTCCGTCGCGAGTTGCATC
>JAGBGV010000242.1 GCA_017935805.1 Clostridia bacterium
GGCTTCCGCGTAGGCTGGATGATCCTCAGCGGAAACAAGAAGATCGCAAAGGATTATATTGCGGGACTAAACATGCTTACTAACATGCGTCTTTGCTCAAACGTGCCTGCACAGTCCATCGTTCAGACTGCACTTGGCGGATACCAGAGTGTCAAGAATTATATCGTTCCCGGCGGACGTGTGTACGAGCAGAGGGACTACGTTTACAAGGCACTGAACGATATCCCCGGAATTACTGCGGTAAAGCCCAAAGCAGCGTTCTATATCTTCCCCAAGATGGATGTAAAGAAGTTCGGCATTGTGGATGACGAAAGATTCGCACTTGATCTTCTCCGCGAGAAAAAGCTGCTTCTCATTAACGGACGCGGTTTCAACTGGGGTGCACCCGATCACTTCCGCGTGGTATATCTCCCTCGTGTTGAGGTGCTTGAGGACGCAATGGGCAAGCTTGCCGACTTCCTGTCATACTACAGACAGAAGTAATATAACACATAAAAAAGGTCTATACAATGAAAAAACGTATAATATCATTTGCTTTGGTAATTGCTTCCGTTTTATCTGTATTATGCATATCAACAGGTGCCGCCTCGATTGACTTTTTCTCCGAGAAAAATCTCCGCCATGCGGAAAATATCGTAAAGGCGATGAGAAATTTTGAAGACGAGTACAGCTTCGGGGATGACAGGATCACAAAAGAAGAACTGAACTGTATCGTTCAAATTGTGAACTACAATTATCCCGATATATTCATTTTGACAGAAAACAATTCATACTCATACAAATATTATACGGATAATGCTACCGGTGAGACGATAATTACGAAGCTGAAGCTTGAATACACTGTTGACCGTAAAACCTACGAGCGCATTGTGGATGACGTTATTGAGCCGTGGGTTGAAAGTGTTGTATCTCTCACGAACTCTTCGTTCTCCGAGCTTGAGTATGCTGTGTTCTTCCACGATTATCTCTGTGCAAACTATTCGTATGATAATACGTTGAGGATTCATTCTCTCCATGAGTTTATCACTGAGGGGACGGGTGTTTGTCAGTCATATATGTACGCGTACATGGCGCTTCTTAGACGCGTGGGTGTAGAGGTTACATGGATTTGCAGTGAAGATATGAATCATGCCTGGAACCAGGTGAAGATCGACGGAGAGTGGTATAATGTTGATGCTACCTGGGACGATCCGAAAAACAATACTACCGGTGCTGCGAATCATGGTTTTCTCTTGAAGAGTGATGCTGCGTTTACGGGTAACGAAAAAAATCCTCACTATAACTGGATTTCGGCAAACAAGTGCATCTCAACGAAGTATGACAGTGTTGACTTTGGGGGTTCACGCTCACCCTTTGCATTCCTGAAGGGAAAGTGGTATTACATATCGAACGGAGACCTTTACGTTACAGATTCTCCCGATGTGGCAGGAAATTGTATCAGAGACTTTGATAATATTTGGTTTGTGTGGGGTTCTACCAGCAGATACTATACTTCAAGCTACAGTTGCCTTCTTGCATATGAGGGCAGGCTTTATTTGAATACTCCCAAAACCATTATCCGTGTGAATCCCGACGGTGCCGATGAAGTTGTCAGTGAGTATAACGGTGATGATGGATATATTTACGGAATGGCTGTTGATCTCGGTGAAGGCGGTGTAAACGGTGCAGCATTTCGTGCAGGACGAGTGAAGGTTGCGGTAACGACGTCACCCGATGCTCAGGGGAATCTTATTGATTATAAGCTTCCTGCGTATTATGCCGCAGATGCGGGAGACGTGAACGGTGATGGCAAGCTGAATCTAAAGGATGCGTCCCTTCTGATGAAATATATTGCCAAGTGGGATGTTACTGTGGATATGACGCATGCGGACTTTGATGAAAACGGAAAGGTGAACGTCACTGATGTCAGCAAGGCACTGAAGAGGATCGCAGGCTGGTACTGATAGAATACACAGCAAAACAAACTAAAAAACGCTCGTTATTGACGGGCGTTTTGTTTGTTTGCTCCAAAAAAATCTACGACCGTAGGTTTTGGTATACGATCGTATACCTTAATGATACTGATATATGACACTGATACTGATA
>JAGBGV010000243.1 GCA_017935805.1 Clostridia bacterium
CCCCTTGGCGCAGGGTGATCCTTAAGAGGTGTCTGCGTCTACACCTCTTAAGTTCTCCACGAAAGTGGAGATTAGGTTGAACAAACAATTTCAGTTGAAGAGTAAAGCGGAGAAAATATAGAATATTTTAGACCCAATTCTCCTCCTCCGTCATACTTCGTATGCCACCTCCCCGCTTGGGAAGGCTTGGGAAGAATTGATGTACAGCACGAGCATCCTTGTGTTCCCCACGAATAGTGTTTCTCCTCTTTGGTGCCTAGCGCATAGCGTCCATTCCTCTTGAGTGCCCCACGCGTAGTGCAAAAATAGATAAAAAGAGCATGTTCAGTCGAAGAGTAAAGCGGGATCATAACATCCTTTGGAACCTGCGTCAGCAATTAATCGCGCCCCACGCGTAGTGGAAAACAAAAAAGCCGAACTTTTGTCCGGCTTGTCTTTGCTTTATTCAATAACCACTCTCGGCACTCTCTTGCTGACCTTGCAGATGACCTCGTAGTTGATGGTTCCTGCGCGGGATGCAAGAGCACTTGACATACTTCCGTCATCTCCGCCGAAAAGCGTTACCGAGTCTCCGACCTTGACTGATATGTTCTCTCCGTCATCGGGAGTAATATCCACCATGAACTGGTCCATGCAGATTCGTCCTACCTGAGGATATGTCTTGCCGCCGATCTTCACAGAACAGCCGCCGTATGCCCTCTCAAAGCCGTCCGCATAGCCTGCCGCAACCGTGGCAATGAGCATTTCCTGCTCTGCCTCAAACGTTGCACCGTAGCTGATGCGCTCGCCCGGGTTGACCTTGTGAATATGTGTAACCGAGGAATCAAACTGCATTGCAGGTGTGAATCTCTCGTCAATCGCGCCGTTTGGCATAAGTCCGTAAATGATGACTCCGGCTCTCACCGCGTCAAAATACGCCTCGGGAAGCTTCAGTGCCGCCGCAGAGTTAGCCGCGTGCTTTGTTCCCACGTTCACGCCCTTCGCTTCAATATCAGAAACGATCTTCTTGAACCTGTCAAGCTGCATTCGGGTGTATCCGCCGTACTGCTCATATCCCTCAATGATGTTGCCGTTCATCAGCTCCTCATCCGCCGAGGAAAAGTGAGTGAAAATACCGCAGATCTGAAGGTTTTCATTCTTCGAAAGCTCTGTTATTTCACGGACAGTCTGCGCTGCACCGCGTTCATCTGCAGGGAAACCGACTCGGTTCATACCCGTGTCAAGCTTGAGGTGGATCTTCAGCCTTCCGCCGCACTCCGCCGCAGCCGATGCAAGCTCCATGGCGTTCTCGTATGAAACCACCGCACAGATGATATCGTCCTTCAGCATATCCCGAACGTTTTCCGGGCTGATGTGGCCGAGGATCAGTATATCGGGGTGACGGTCGTTTCCGCGCTCGATCAAACGAAGCTCTGCCGCCTCTTCTTCCGATGAAACTGCAAAAAACGAGCAGCCCGCCTCACCAAGAGCACCTGCAGTGGTAGCGATACCGTGACCGTAAGCGTCCGCTTTTACAACGCAGATGACCCGGGGCTTCTCTTTCCCAAGCTCTCGCGCACCCCGGCTGACAATATATTCAATTTGGGAATAGTTATTAATCAGCGCACTTCGGTAAACGTACGCTATGTTCTTGTGTTTCATGATCGCTGCCTTTGCTTATGTATTATTCGTAGCTGTACCCCATTATCCGCACCGTACGCATCTCGCCGTTCATTCCGGGAGAGATGACCGCTACGGGAAGTCTGTCCTCACCGAGCACCACCGAGCCGTCGTCATAGGTTATCACTGTCTCGAGTCCGTCCGACGATTTTTTCACAGATCTTACACCATTGTCTCCCCTATACAAAAGGTCGAAAATAGCAGTAAAACCGCGCGCCGCCTCTGCTGACAGAGGAATGACCGTCTCGGATGAATGAACAACGCAATTTCCGTCCTTCAGCTCCACCGAAAGGTAAGCAGACCTCTCCGGCTTCACTACAGTAAGGTAGATGCACTCTTCGTTACGGCTCACCCTGCACTCCACATCTCCCGCCTCCGAGGGGAAGACAAGAGCAAAATCAGCCGCATATCGGGTATAGTCAAAGATTCCGGATGGCTTTTCCCTTGGAGTGCATCCGGAATCAAAGATGATCAGTAATGTAGTGCAAAGTAAAATGCACAGTAGCTTTCGCATATTCCACCCCGCAAAAATTGAGTCCTAAACAAGACTATGCAATAAGCGGGCAGCCTATGCGAAAAAGATATGTATCTCTTAATATCTTACAGGAGTAATCTCTGTGTTTCTGTTGTAGAACTTGAGTACCTTGAGCATCTTGTTTGTTGCTTCAAAGTAAACAGCAGTGGTACTGCCGTCCTTATCAAGGATAGCGTAGTAAGCATCGGGGCTTGCGGTGTTGCCGCGGAAGTCCATGATCTTGTCAGCCTTTTCGTACTGCTTCTTGTTGCCCTCAGTCATGGGAGCGATAACCTTAAGCTCGGACGCAAGGTTTTCAAACTGAACTACCTGCTTCTTTCTGCCATAGATGTTGGAGATAACAAGCTTTGCGTTCTTTACTTCGTACTTGTGCTCAAGCTGTGCAAACTTCCATGTGAGTCCGTAAAGGATCCATGTAAGGAAGGGCATGATAGTACCTGCGGGCCAGAACTTGATCGCAAGGAAGAACGCGAAGAGGCCAACGCCTACAAACAGATAAAGAGCGATAAGACCGATACGGATCATTTTCAGCTTGCCCTCGGGCTTTTTTTCAACCGTATATTCGGCATAGTTTACTGATTCGTCCATTGGAAATAGTCCTCCGTGTGAGAAATTTTTGGTTCAAAAATAATTTTGCAACAATTATTATAACACATATTCCGTCGCTATGCAAGATATTCGACGAGAAAAAGCAGTAATTTATTTTGAAAGAGATCGGATCTTGTCTCTGAGATAAGCCGCCTCCTCGAAACGAAGCTCTGAAGCCGCCTGCTTCATTTCCGCGGTCAAGCGCTCGATCTCCTCTGCCACAGATATCTTTCCGCCCTCTGCCTTTGTGGGAGCGGGACGTCCTCTGCCCTTGCCGCGCTTGCCCTTGCCGTCCTCTGCACCAATGCGGATAAGATCGGCAATACGTTTTTCAACAGTTTTTGGCGTAATTCCGTGAAGCTCATTGTAAGAAAGCTGTATCTCACGGCGACGGTCAGTTTCCTCAAGGGCATCGCGAATGGACTTTGTCACCGTGTCAACGTAAAGGATTACCTTTCCGTTTGCGTTTCTCGCCGCACGTCCGATCATCTGAATAAGGGATCGGGTCGAGCGGAAGAGACCCTCCTTGTCGGCGTCAAGTATTGCAACCAGCGTTACTTCGGGCAGGTCAATACCCTCGCGAAGCAGGTTGATTCCCACAAGGACGTCAAACATACCCATTCTGAGGTCACGAAGCAGCTCTGTGCGCTCCATTGTCTCAATATTGTGGTGAATGTACTTCACACGCACACCCTGCTCGTCGAAATATTCGGTAATGTCCTCCGCCATCTTCTTGGTGAGGGTGGTAACAAGCACTCGCTCGCCACGGGCAGTTCTCTCCTTGATCTCACCGAGAAGATCGTCCACCTGAGTCTCAATGGGGCGTATCTCAACCTCGGGATCAACAAGTCCCGTAGGTCGGATGATCTGCTCAACAACCTGCTCGGACACGTCTGCCTCATATTCCGCAGGAGTTGCAGACACCATGACCACCTGACCGAGCTTTGACTCAAATTCACTGAAGTTCAGCGG
>JAGBGV010000244.1 GCA_017935805.1 Clostridia bacterium
CAAGATAGAGAAGGGAGAGCATCTGAACCTGACACCGGTCATATGGTCTGTATATATCCATGGGGTGAGAATTGAGCAGGGAACGGTGGTCGAACGAATTACAACTGAAAGTGATACTATAGCCGTTATTGAATGTGGAATTCTTGAAGGTGAGCCTCTGCCTCTTACACCGTTGAGCGCAGCGGAGCGTATAATGGCAATGATCGGGGATCTGGGAAAGCTTGTTTCGGTTAATAAAACTGACATTGTGTCCGCACTCAATGAAATTGCTTTACGAACAGGTGGTAGCGGGGCAGCAGGAAACGCCGGTGTGACATACACTCCGAGTGTTTCGGAAGACGGCGTTATCAGCTGGACCAACAATGGAGGTCTGTCCAATCCTGAGCCGGTGAACATCATGGGACCGCGAGGAGCCGACGGTAAAGATGGTGCGAACGGCAAGGATGGTAAAGATGGCGTGAACGGCAATGACGGTGAAGATGGAGCAGACGGCAAGACACCGGTGAAGGGAACAGACTATTGGACAGCGGCTGATAAGGCTGCAATGGTATCGGATGTTCTTGCCGCGCTACCAACATGGAACGGAGGTAGCTACTGATGGCATATGATAAAGTAATAGATTCCGCAAAGCTGGATTCTGCCATGACAGCAACTGCCGATGCGATACGCGTCAAGACAGGCGGCACCGAGACGATCGAATGGGATGAAAGCACAGGATTTGCTTCTTCGGTTGAGACCATTGGGGGCGGCAGTGGGGATAACGGAGATGATGCTCTGAAAGGACTTATAGAAGGTTCAGCTACAGAACTGGTAAACAGCACAGCGGCAACTGTAAGAACATACTGCTTTTATTCATCGAAATATACCAAGATCGACTTGTGCGTGACAAAAATCAATTCGAACGCATTTGCCAACAGTAAGCTGAATACCCTTATTCTTCGTTCCGGTACTGTGGTAACTCTGTCAAGTTTGGCAGCGTTCAACGGAATTACTGACTCTACCTGGGAAGAAGGAGATCCCCTTATGGGTACGCTATATGTTCCCTCTTCACTTATGAGCAGTTACAGCTCTGCAACAAACTGGTCCACATTGTTCAACAGAGGCTGGGAACTGAAATCTATAGAGGGGAGTGAATACGAATGATCGTTACTGAAAAGATTACGGTTAGGGGAAAAGAGTATGTGAGAACACTCTCCGACCTAGGCTTTTTAATAAAGAAGGACGGCACAGATGAACTGTATTCCGAGGCGATCGATCCGGCAGGGCTTGGCAGAACATACACCGAAACTGACAAGCGAGAGGAGACGGCGTGATGGAAGCGGAAGTGATTATTACTGTTTGCGGACTTGCTGTGTCTGTTGCGACGTTCTTCATCGGTAGGTTGACCAGCGCGCGAAATGGCGGGCAGGAATACGGAGTAATGCTCACAGAGATAGGCTACATTAAATCGGGAGTGGACGACATGAAAAAGAAAATGGAACAGTCTGACAGACGGTATATTGACCTTGCGGAGCGCGTGACATCTCTTGAAGAGGCTGTGAGGATATATCACCACGGAGAGTGAGGTACACTTATGAATTTACCATACAGATTTGGCGAGAGGGTGCGAGTCACGTCCGCTTACGGATACAGGACAGACCCGATCACCGGAGAAAACGGCGCATTCCACGGGGGAATCGATCTTGTGGGACAGGGGAGTAAGCTCCTCTGCTCCCCGATCGGCGGCGTGGTGCTTGTGTCGCAGATGATAACCGACAAAACAAACCGCACATGGGAGTGGGGAAACTACGTCTGCATCAGCGGAGACGACGGAAATCTCTACTACCTCTGCCACATGGCAAGTCGCACAGTTACGGTCGGTCAGCGCATCGAGGCAGGCGACTCCATCGGTGTTGAGGGCAGTACAGGCTACTCCACAGGCAGTCATTGCCACCTTGAAATCAGAGACAAGAACAACAAGACTCTGAATCCTGCTGACATTCTCGGCATCGAAAACGAGGCGGGAACTGTGTGGGTGGTTGGCTCTGCTGAAGAGGAAGAGAGCACTCCCGTCGGGGACAGCGTACCGGCTGATTGGTCGGCTGAAGCTGTGAAGTGGGCGAGGGATAACGGTATCCTCAAAGGGGACGAAAACGGAGATCTGATGCTCCGCAATAACGCAACTCGGGAGCAGATAGCAGTGATGCTGCACCGGGTGTATGAACTTATAAAAAGTGAAATGTAACGGAGGTACATAATGAAGAAGATATTCACAAAAGAATGGCTCAAGGCAGCGGCTGTTCGCGCGATCAAGACTGTAGCGCAGACCGCTGTAGCAACTATCGGCACGGCGGCGGCTATCGGTCAGGTCGACTGGCTCATGGTGGGCTCAGCTGCACTTCTCTCTGGTGTGCTGTCCCTGCTCACAAGCATAGCGGGCTTGCCTGAGGTTACTCCCGCAGAGTAACTCGGTCGGAGCTTGAATAAGTACAACAAAACAGCAGGGGAGAGATCCTCTGCTGTGATTTGTTGATTCGACAGGATTTGTCAAAAGAAGTATCTTGACAATCGTCCCGTACGGGAGTATAATCGTGGTAACGCGGATGTAGTTTAGTGGTAAAACGCCGGCTTCCCAAGCCTGAGTTACGGGTTCGATTCCCGCCATCCGCTTAAAAAGCAGGAGTACCGATTGGCATTCCTGCTTTTTCCATTTTTACAGATTGTAGTACTTTTCGAATTCTGCGGGGTGAGGTATCTTGGACATTTCGCTGCATTCAGCTCTCTTTGTTTTGATGAAGTTCTTAAGCAGTTCTTCGGGGAAAACACCGCCCACAGTCAGATAGTCGTGGTCAGCCTCAAGTGCATCGAGCGCCTCGGGAAGTGAAGTGGGAAGACCCTTCAGCTTTGCCTTTTCCTCGTCGGAAAGGTGGAACAGATTGAAGTCGTAGGGACCCCAACCTTCTGCGTGAGGATCGATCTTGTTCTTGATACCGTCGAGACCTGCCATGAGGATAGCCGCATAGCAGAAGTAAGGATTACAGGTTGCGTCGGGGTTGCGAAGCTCGAAACGGCGAAGCTCAGGGGACTTTGCGTATGCGGGGATTCTGATTACTGCACTTCTGTTTGAGGTAGCGTAACCTACTGTAACAGGTGCTTCAAATCCGGGAACGAGACGCTTGAAGGAGTTTGTGCTGGGGTTGGTAAGCGCGCAAAGAGATGCAATGTGCTTTAAGAGACCACCCATGAAGTAATGGGCAGTTTCGCTGAGTCTTGCGTAGCCGTTGTCATCGGAGAACACAGGCTGACCGTCCTTCATCAGCAGCATATGAACGTGCATACCGCTGCCTGCCTCACCGTAGATGGGCTTGGGCATGAAAGTGGCGCTCTTGCCGTACTTCAGAGCTGTATTGTGAATGATGTACTTGATCATCATTGTAGCATCAGCCATGTGAACAACTTCACCAAGCTGAGGCTCGATCTCAAACTGACCGGATGCCGCAACCTCGGGGTGGTGGTAGTTGATCTTGATACCTGCGTCTGTCATGTGCATGCACATCTCACTTCTGCATTCGTAGGAGGTGTCAAAGGGCTTTGCGATGTGGTAGTTCTTCTGCTTCGGTACAATAACGCCCTTGCCCTCAACAGCAGAGTTCCAGTATGACTGCTTTGCGTCAACAGAAGCACCGATGTAGTTGCCGTCAACGCCCCATGTTACCTCGTCGAAGAGGTAGAATTCGAATTCGGGAAGAATGAGCATGGTGTCAGCAACGCCTGAGTCCTTCATGTGCTGTACTGCTGCGCGGATGATATTGCGGGGGTACTGAGGCAGAGGACGGTTATTCGGCGCATCGATTATCATTGCGTTACCTGTCATTGACAGAGTGGGGATGGAGCAGAAGGGATCGATTACAGCGGTGTCGGGATCGGGGATAAACACCATGTCACTCTTTTCAACCACAGCGTAGCCGTAGTTGGACGCATCGAATCCGATACCGTTTTTCATCGTTTCCTCTGAGAAGTTCTGGGCGGGTATGGTAACATGACGGTACTGACCGTTTATGTCCACCATCTTGAAATCCACCATTTTGATATCGTTTTCTTCGATAAGCTTGATTATGTCTTTTACGCTCTTTGCCATAAAGCTCTCCATTCACTTGAATTTGTATAAAAATTTATTCTTCCTATAGAATATCACGGTTTTTATATAATGTCAACCAAAAGTTGCAAGTTTATGCAAAAAAAGAGACACCGCGAGCGGAGTTTTTTAGTTATGAGTTATGGACTATGGGTTATGAGTTGAAAGATAAACCCCAACAGATTTTTGATAGTCTGTTGGGGCGATTTTTATTTGAGCATATCATTGATTTTTTTCTTACATTCTTCCCAAGTACCTTCTACAAAGGCATCTTTATACAATCTTATAGCAATATTATTATTCATAAATATCATAACAACATTGTTCATTTCTTTAATCTTCTCAATATTACTGTATTTTAATTTGCTGACTGATGTATGGTCTGTACAAACAATCTCATCATCTAAAAATTCGATGGTGCGTACCCACTCGGAAACACCAAATGTAGTCGAATACAGTTTATATCTTTTAGACCAAATAAAGAAACGAGCAAAAAACAACTTGAAAATAGCAGTAATGGCAAAAAGTGAATAGATAAAAGCAAAAGCCCACCCCATGTGCAGTTTTATAGAAAGAATCAGTCCTGCTATTCCCATAGCGCCTATCATACACCGCAAGATGAACGCTATTACATTCGCCGCACCGTGTAAATGATATTCCTTTGCCCATGTTTTCATTAATTCTCTTGTAATTATGTATTGGTTTTTCATGGATTCATTCCTTTCAATATTTATTGCATGTTTCGCCTTTGTATTACAAAGGTACGGGCTCAGCCCATACTCTTAAGGTTGATCATATCCAAAAGCTTCCTCTCGGAGGCAGGCTTTTCTTTATCACCTTTATAACACAAATCTGCAATGAAATAACCTCTCTACCGAAATTTTTGTGTGTATTACGGACTACAGGTTTGCAAACATCCTTATGAGATGTCTCGAGGGGGCATCTCTTTTTGAGTTTTTGCTTATTCTGTTTCTCTTCTTTGTTTCAGTAGCCAGTCAAGATATTTATATCCGTTTTCTTCGCTGATATAGGTTGCACCGAGTTCTTCCTTAGTTATACCGCCAAAATCTTTATACTTGAAGTTATTATTGTTCATTTCCTGCATCAACTGAATGATGTATTTATATGTACCGCCTCCTATTTCAAAAAGGCAGAAAACAGGAATGTCAAGCACAGCACGCGGGATGCAGAGGCTTTCTCGTCTATAACTCTTCAGATAATACACATCTTCAGAGGAAGATTCATTTAACCATTCAGGGGGTGAATTCGACTCTTCATTAGCTACAGATATTGTAAATTTTGTTATAATAGGAGCCTTGTCATTAGTATAAGACTCGGGAACAAATCCGCCTACTGCTGCGCAAATTATGGCTGCAGAGATTTTCTCAGGGAAACGGCAGAGTGCATTCCACACCGCTGTACCGCCGCTGTCAAAGCCGACCACATACTGTCTTTCCTTGTCTGTGCTGTATTTTTTATTAACAACGTCAAATATTTCGATTGCCGCCTCAACTCCCGGATCTTTCCAGCTATCGTTTCTGTTGATGTAAATTAGTCCTGTGTCTGCAACATCTATTAGATTATTACTGAGTGCATTAGGAAGTTGCGGCACAATAACAATACAGTCAAGTGCAGGGCTGTCGTCGCTTCCGAAGAACTTTTCAACCTCGGTCATCTGCTTCTCATTGTCAGTTCCACAATAATCTTTGGAGTGGAAGATCATGAGAACGGGATAGTCGTTTCTCCATGTATAGTCCTTCGGAACGTACATTCTGTATGGAATGGTCAAACCGTTGGATGCGGTGTATGTATAGTATCCGAAATTAGCCAGAGCTTCTTTAGCCGCATCGGTCTCAGGCGCATCAGTCTCGGGTGCTTCAGTCTCAGGAGCGTCTGTCTCGGGTGCATCGGTCTCGGGAGCGTCTGTCTCAGGTGCATCTGTCTCGGGTGCATCGGTCTCAGGTGCATCAGTCTCGGGTGCATCTGTCTCGGGTGCATCGGTCTCGGGAGCGTCAGTCTCGGGAGCGTCAGTCTCGGGAGCGTCAGTTTCAGGTGCATCAGTCTCAGGCGCGTCAGTTTCAGGGGCATCAGTCTCGGGAACGTCAGTCTCGGGAGCCTCAGTCTCGGGAGCTTCAGTTTCAGGAGCTTCAGCTTCAGGAGCTTCAGTCTCGGGAGCTTCAGTCTCGGGAGCGTCAGTCTCGGGAGCGTCAGTCTCAGGAGCCTCAGTTTCGGGAGCTTCTGTCGCCGAGGGGGCGGCTGCATCACCATCATTCTTCTTTGGATCAGTAAGAAGCACAACTGATAACACAATAATTACCACTATAGCAGCAATCAATATGTACAGCGTAGGCTTTTTGTAGTTAAGAACATTTTTAATTCTGTCCTTAACACTTACTTCTCCGAATGCCAACGGACACGCAGATATCTTTCTTCTTGAAATACTGCAATCAAGCAGTACCTTGACATATTCTTTTTTCTTTGAAGGATCCATATCTTTTATTGCGCGTTCATCACATGCAATCTCGATATCGCGGCACAAAAGTGCATAGCTTATCCAAACGATTGGGTTGAACCAATGTAAAGAAAGCAAAAGAAATCCGAGGGGCTTGTAGATATGGTCTCCTCTTTTTATGTGTGCCATTTCGTGCGCAATTACAAGCTCCCGTTCACTCTCGTCAAGGGATGAGGGAATGTATATTCTCGGACGAATCACTCCAAGAATGAAGGGGGAATCAATATAGTCGCAAACATAAATTTTGTCCGCGAAATGGACAGATGCGGCAACCTTGCGCTTGAACACCACCCAGCTTCCAATGCCGTATAGCACCATAATGACAGCACCGGCTAACCACACGGCAGAGGCTATTTGCGTAAAGGAGATCTCCCCGGCTGTATTCGGCTCTTTTGTGGAAGCATCATTAACATAAGCAGGGCTTTCGGTTTTTGGATCATCTGGTGTAACGCTTCCGCCAATATTTACAGGATCATCTACCGGCTCGCTCGGAAGCTGTTCCTGCGTGCTGTTATCAGGAGTCACGGGCAGTTCGCCGACTGTACCGCTTGATCCATGGACATTCGAAGCATATGCATCGGAGTAGAATTCCTGATCATTTTGTTCCAAATCGGTGCTGTAGCTCGCGCTGTAGAGTTCGGGCATAAGGCTAAATTTACTTTCAAATGTTACAGGCAAAATTAGTCTTACCGCAACCAGCGTCCACATGAGGCAATGGATCCACCGAGGAGCCTTCTTCAGCGGCAACTTAATAAGCATAACCGCAAGGGCAACGATACTCGCCGCCAAGCTCATTTCTGCAATTCTGATAAATAAATCTGTCATGTCACTCACCGGTGTATGAATCGATCATTCTGCGAATCTCCGCTATCTCACCCTCCGAAAGCTGTTTGCGCTGTGTAAATGCGGCAAAGAATGCGGGAAGTGAACCGTCAAATGTATCATCAACGAACTTCTCGCTTTGCATAGCGTAGTACTCTTCCTCAGAAACGAGTGACGTAACAACTCCGGCTGAGTTTTGTAATATTCCTTTTTCACACAGTTTGCGCAATACTGTGTAAGTAGTTGGCTTTTTCCAATTCAGCTCTGCCTCACACAGCTTTACGAGCTGACCTGACGGAAGGGGCTCATTTTTCCAAATGATTTGTGCGAATTTTGTTTCAACAACTCCAAGTGTGTAATCTATCATATAACTCTCTCCTGTAGTTTGGTATATGTGTAGTAAATCTTACAATAATAGTTTATCATCAATAAACCGATTTGTCAAGAGATTTTTTGAAAAAGCAAGAAAAAAGCCGTGAGCGTTTAACTCACAGCTTTTGTTTTATGGATCAGTTTTTTGCTTATTCGGTTTCTCTTCTCTGGTCCAGCAACCAGTTGAGATATTTATATCCGTCCTCTTTGCTGATGTATGTTGCGCCGAGTTGATCCTTGGTCTTACCGCTAAACTCTTTGTAGAAGAATTTGCCTTTCTTGTAAGGGTTAATTGCTTCTACAATTTTAGTATAGGAATTGCCGACGTGCGTATTTTCATACAGGTAGTAGAGCGGTATGTCAACCACAGCTCGGGAAATACAAAGGTAATCAAAGTCATATACAGGACCGCCACTTGGGAGCTCGTCCATATTCAAAGCAATATTTTTTGTAACTATGGGATTGCCTTCGTTAAACTGTGATTGAGCAATCAAGCCGCCTGAAGCGGAACAAATGACAGCGGCAGATATTTTTTCATGATGACGGCATATCATATTCCACACAGCAGAACCACCCGCTCCATAGCCTGTGAAATACTGTCTTTCAAGGTCTGTGCTGTACGTATCATTAATCATGTCAAGTATTTCAACAACAGCATCAATTCCTTCTTCTGTCCAACCTCTGCTGGTGTTGACATATACGAAAGATTCTCCGGTCATAACAATGCCGCCTGAGCTCTGATACTGCGGCGCGATAACAATACAGTCAAGTGCAGGGCTGTCGTCGCTTCCGAAAAACTTTTCAACTTCTGCCATCTGCTTCTCATTGTCAGTTCCGCAATAAGCTTCGGAGTGGAAGATCACGAGAACAGGGTATTCTTCTCTGCGATTATAATCTTCGGGTATATACAGTCTATAGGCTATTGTTGTGCCGTTGGATGCGGTGTGACTGTAGTATCCGAACTTTGACAGGACATCCTTAGGCTCATAGATTTCGGGAGCGTCAGTCTCGGGGGCATCGGTCTCGGGTGCATCAGTCTCGGGTGCATCTGTCTCAGGAGCATCGGTCTCAGGAGCATCGGTCTCAGGAGCGTCAGTCTCAGGAACCTCAGTCTCAGGAACCTCAGTCTCGGGAGCGTCAGTTTCCGGAGCATCTGTCTCGGGAGCGTCAGTCTCGGGCGCATCTGTCTCGGGAGCGTCAGTTTCGGGAGCTTCAGTTTCCGGAGCATCGGTCTCAGGAGCGTCAGTTTCCGGAGCATCGGTTTCGGGAGCGTCAGTCTCAGGAGCCGCAGTCTCGGGAGCCGCAGTCTCAATGATATCAATGGTGTCAAATACCAGTTCAATCACTTCTTCAGCAGCGGTGATCTCGGTAACTGTAACAGTGTATGTATATTTGTCGCAGGACATTATCAGCTGGGTCTGCTTGACAGGAGAGTTACCCACATTGTTCATAAAGGAGATCGTTGTGATATTAACTCCATTTCCGTTGGTACTGTGGTCAACCGCAACATCGGAGAGATCCATTCCAAGCGACAGATACAGAGGAACCCATGTTTCATTGAATTCTTCTGTGGTAATATTGTCGAAAACATTGTGCTTGGCCTCATATACAACGGTTATGTTATTTCCGGTAAGCAGGTCGACAATAATATCCACACTGTCCTCGGTAACGCTCCATCCTTCGGGATAAGCGAATGTCAGAGACTTCTCAGTATATACACTACCGGAGATAAGCTCGGGAGCATCAGTCTCAGGAGCCTCCGTCTCAGGAGCGTCAGTTTCAGGAGTATCGGTCTCAGGAGCGTCAGTTTCAGGAGCATCGGTCTCGGGAGCGTCTGTCTCGGGAGCGTCTGTCTCAGGAGCATCAGTTTCAGGTGCCGGTGCGGGAGTGGGTGTACATCCTGCAATAAGCGGGAGCAGCATTAACACTGCAAGTGCGATGGAAAGAAATTTCTTCATAGTCATCCTCCTTGAGATGTTCACGTTTTTGTTCTTGCTTATATATACGATTCAGAATCGACTTTTACTCCGTTTCTCTTCTTTGCTCAAGAAGCCAATGGAGGAGCTCATAGTTGTTGTACTTGCTGATGTACGACGCGCCCATGTTGCCGTGGCTTCCGCCGCCCTCTTCGGTGTAGTTGAAATTCTCTGCATCTACACTTTCAAAGGCTTCGACAAGTAATCTGCACTGCTCAACGTCGATTATTTCATCAGCTGCGCTGAAAATGTAGTGGATCGGAATATCAAGAACTTCTGTATCAAACACGACAGGAACCTCGTTGCCGTCTTCGTAATAAATGACAGATATGCTTGAGTATACAGGGTCATCTACTTCGTAGAAATCAGCAATACCGCCGGCATAAGCGCAGGGAACAGCAGCAGATACCTTCTCGGGATAACGTGTGAGCAGATTCCAAGTGCCGCATCCGCCCATTGAGAAGCCTGTTACATACTGACGGCTCTTGTCGGTGCTGTAATAGGCATTCACGAAGTCGAGAAGCTCTGCTACAGCGTCAATATTTTCGGCAAGCCACCATCCGTCAGGAGGGCACTGTGGAGCAAACACGATACAGTCGTAGACAGGACTGTTCTCGTCACCGAAGAATTTCTCAACGTCTCCCATCTGTGCCTTGTTGTCCTTGCCCTGTGATCCGTTTGCGTGAAGGATCAGAAGAACGGGATACTCTTTAGTTGCATCATAATCTGAAGGGAGATACAGTCTGTAGGGAAGGATAACACCGTTCTGCGCCCAGAAGGTGTAGTATCCGAAATCATCAGTCTTTACTGTTTTGCGAGCGCTTTCGGCTGCTTCTTTTGTGAGGACAGAGCGATAAGCCACAATTCCGTCTGCAGCGTTTGCGTATTCCTCGGGAAGAGCTACGGTATCCGTATCTGACCAACGGGTTGTAGTCAGCTTTAGCGGAATAACAGTGTCGTTATTGCCGACTGATGCGATACCGGAGATGTGGGATGCTTCGTAATGAAGAATGTCGCCGTTCTCATCGAAAAGAATGTAGTCGGCAATATAGTAAAGCGGTTCGGTGTGTGTGTTTACATGAGAAAACGGTGCGTAAACTGCAGCATACTCCTTACCTAAGTTTTCAGCGCTGTGTGAGGTGGGATCGATCCAATTCTTTGTGCTTGAGTCCATGAGGAACTGTACCGGTGTGCCGCCGTCCGTCAGGTACTTTGTTACAGAATCCTCACAGGGAGCAGAGATCGACAGGGTGCAGTTGTATGATTCAAAGGAGAAATCGGGATCATATATATAGTAGTTGTCCCATCCTGCGCCGAAATCGGGATATGTGTCTCGCAGACCTTCGATAGTGTCACCGTTTTTATCGGTGTACTTGATAGTCAGACGCATGGAGTAGTCTGTGTCGGTGGTGTTTGTTACGTGAATAACAAGGATGTCATTGCTGTTATATGTGTACTTGCGTGTCTGGAGCACGAAGCCGACTGTGCAGTTCGGATCGTTTTTGTCCTCGGGAATGAACTTTTCAAAGTCGTATTCCTTGATAGGACCTGCCGCTGCTGTTGATACTAAGGGATCTTCAGGCGCCTCAGTTTCAGGAGCGTCAGTCTCAGGAGCATCGGTCTCGGGAGCGTCAGTCTCGGGAGCGTCGGTCTCAGGAGCATCGGTCTCAGGAGC
>JAGBGV010000245.1 GCA_017935805.1 Clostridia bacterium
AGAGAAAACAGAAGATTACAGTTTTGTGCAACGGTGAAGAGCATGATTTGTGGTTTGATGATCCCTCTCATGCATTGACTGTCGGTACACTGCAAATTTTTATTGACGAGTATATCAAGGCTCATCCCGAGGTATCTTGCGACTATATTCACGGCATAGATTCTCTCCGTAAGCTGTCGGAAGAAGAAAATACCGTCGGATTCCTGTTTGATGGAATGGATAAAGCTGAACTATTTCCATATGTTGAAGCTCATGGCTCACTCCCGCGAAAAACTTTCTCAATGGGTGAGGCAGAAAGCAAGAGATACTACATAGAGCTAAGACAGATAGCTGAATAAAAAAGCACCGCACCTTACCGAAATGATATGGTGCGGTTAATTTTTAATTCAGAATCAATCAATAGAGAATACTCTGATGATGCCTTCCATTGATGTCATTGCTTCGATAACATCGTCAGTTACATCTGTGTATGTATCAATGAGAGTGCAAGCATAGTCGCCTTTTGAGCGGTTAGCCATGTTCTCGATGTTGATATTCTTGCTTGCAAGAGTTGAAGAAACGTGAGAGATCATGTTGGGAATATTCTTGTGAAGGATCACGATTCTGTTAGCATCAGTCTTGGGCATAGAAATTGCAGGGTAGTTTACGCTGTTCTTGATGTTGCCTGTTGTAAGGTATTCGATAAGCTGATCAGCTGCCATAACAGCGCAGTTGTCTTCGGATTCGCCAGTAGATGCGCCGAGGTGAGGGATCGTAACGATACCGGGAACATTGATTGTTTCTTCGGTGGGGAAGTCAGTAACATATGCGGAAACATGACCGTCAGCAATAGCTGCTTTGATATCGGAAGCACAAACAAGATCCGCACGGGAAAGGTTGATGATCTTAACACCTTGCTTCATATGTGCGATAGTGCCTGCGTTGATCATGTTCTTGGTATCCTTTGTAGCAGGAACATGAAGAGTAATATAGTCACACATTTCATAGATCTCTTCATATGTTGCAGCATTTTTAATAGAGCTTGAAAGACCCCAGGCAGCATCAACTGTGATATAAGGGTCACAACCCACAACTGTCATGCCGAGAGATTTAGCAGCATTGGCAACGATACCGCCAATTGCACCGAGACCGATGACACCGAGTGTCTTTCCCTTGAGTTCGCATCCGCCGTAAGCACTCTTGCCGGCTTCAACAGACTTTGCAACGTCAGTTGTGAGTGTGTTTGCCCACTGAATACCGCCAACGATGTCGCGGGACGCAAGAAGAAGTGCCGCAATTGCAAGCTCTTTAACGCCGTTTGCATTTGCACCGGGAGTGTTAAATACAACGATACCCTGATCTGCACACTTATCAAGCGGAATATTATTTACACCTGCTCCGCAGCGTGCGATAGCCTTCAGCTCAGGATTGAATTCCATCTCGTGCATTGAGGCAGAGCGAACCATAATAGCTTCGGGGGCTTCAAAGGCAGTGGAAACCTCAAATTCGCTCTTATCAAAACGGTTGGTGCCGACAGCAGCGATTTTGTTGAGTAATTTTATCTGTTTCATAGTCTTGTCCTCATTAATAATTTATCTGTTGAAAAATTCCATGTTTGTACAATAAACGATATCATTGCGTCCGGATATCTTTTTGCATATTTTTTCAAGATGATCCCAATTGTTGAAGTCTTCATTACGGTTAAACTCATATGAGTGTCCCCACAAATAGAAGAGCAGATCTCCGTCAGTTGGCTCAGCGTTAATAAATTCTTCAAGCAAGTCAAAAACCTTCGGATCACCGTGGTGACATGTGGGATCAAGAAGAAGGGGCTTTTCCGGTAAAGCGAAAGAATGAGTGCTCTTTACTGTTCTTGCGTATCTGATACCGTGTTTTGCGAAAATATCGAGAGTGTTATCTGTCCAAGCGCCATATGGATAGGCGTGACCGAGAGTGGGATATCCTGCGAGTGCTGTCAATTCTTCAATATCCCTCGCAATGTCATCCTCGATTTCTTCGGCTGTCAGCTTGTTGTACCAAGGATGCTTGTGACCGTGAGTCGCTATTTCATGGCCTTTATAAAGCTCGCTAACGTGGTTTCTGCAAACATACCATGTTGACGTATCCTCTTCAGGCATCAAGCCGGAGTTGAGGTTGAAGGTACATTTCAAACCATATGCATTGATCATCTCAAGCATTGGCTTGTCAGCGTGCACACCGTCGTCATAGCTTAATGTGAAATATTTTTTGTAAGCCATATTATCACTTCGGGTTCCTTTCTGCAAAGTCCTTCATGAACGCAACGAGAGCTTCAACGCCTTCGTAAGGCATAGCATTGTAGATAGATGCTCTCATACCACCAACAGAACGGTGACCTTTAAGGTTCTTAAGACCTGCAGCAGCTGCTTCTTTAGCAAACTTTTTGTCAAGATCT
>JAGBGV010000246.1 GCA_017935805.1 Clostridia bacterium
CGACCTCTCGGAGTTGACACCGCTGCTATTGTTGTGCCTATTCTGTTCTGCATATGCTTTCCTTTCGGAAAATTGATGTAATTACAAATAATAGATAAAAAAGAGGATAATTTAACGTTTTATATGGATTTTTGTATAAAAAGTTAACATATAGAATGATCACCCATCACTCATAACTCATAACCCATAACCCATAACTCAATACGTTGGTGAGTCAAGTCTCCAGCCGTTCTCCGTCATCACAAGGCGAACCTCAACGTAAAAATCAAGCTCGCCGTTGTAATATGTGGGCATTTCAACAACCACAACGCCCCTCTTCTGACTTTTCACAGTCATCTCGTCCACGGAAAACTCGCGGCCAAGGGGAATCGCCTCGTCGGCAAGGTTCAGACGCACGGTAAGCACGCCGTTTTGTTCAATATACATGGCGTACATTGCGCTGTGAGTGACAGTCTCGCCCTCAATGTTCTGAAGCTGACCGGAAATTCCCGCAAAAGCACGTTGGAACAGGTACTCGGAGTAATCCTCTGTAAATACCGCGAGAGTCGCATCACGAAGAGCACTCTCCGTCTGATAAGAGCAGTCCGCTGACACCGGGTGATAGTTGATCATCTCCACATCGCTATCAAAGGAGTTGTAGAACTTATCAAGAAGCTCACGATCCTCGGAAATGGGCAGACCTTCACCGAAATATACCACGTTGAGCTCATATGATCTCGGCAAAAGATCCTTTAGCGCAGACCGAATTTCTTCCTCGGGATAGGTGATCTCCTCACGGCAGGACGGGAGAAAAACCGCCGCTACCGTAAGGATCGCCAAAAGCAAAATTGTAAATTTTTTCATTAGTTTTCTCGATAATTTGTATAAATTATTGATGTGAATAAAGATATTTGTATAAGATAATAACTTTTTTGATAGGCTAAGGACGACAACGTAAAGCCGTCTGACGTAAAAAATCCGCTTCACCCGTAGGGGCGACGTCCTCGGCTGTCTGTCGTGCAATATGGGATCTCTATAGGCTTTGTGCAGGCTTTGGTCTCCTCATCCGGCACTTCGTGCCACCTTCTCCAACGCATTTATTCTAAATGCTGGAGAAGGCTTGATGAGGTTTCGACAAAACCGCTGAAAGAAAAATCCGCTTCACCCGTAGGGGCGATTACGATACTTTGTATCGTAGCTCGTCGTCCGTCGTGCAAGATGGGATTTCGATAGGATGTGCAGCCACACTCAAGCCTGTCATTCTGAGCTTGTCGAAGAATCCAGCAAAGATCCTTCGATTCCGCTACGCTTCACTCAGGATGACAAGATAAACCGCACGCTCGTGCAAGATGAGGTTTCTTCATTTGTGCAAACTTTGGTCTCCTCATCCGGCACTTCGTGCCACCTTCTCCAACAGGAGAAGGCTTGTATAATTTGAACTTCATCCGCTGACGGTAAAGATAGGTTTCACCTGTAGGGGAGGGGTCTTCCCTCCCGTCGTTCAAGTTTGAATTTCTTCGCGGGGGGTCATACGTTAAAGTTTGTCATCCTGAGTAAAAATAACAGCAAAACATAAAGAGAACGAAGTTCTCATGGGTAGGGTCAGTGTAATGTATGGGTTTTGTTGTCATAATACCCTACCCAATCGAAGGATCTCAAAATAGATTCTTCGACTTCACACTTCGTGTTCCGCTCAGAATGACAAGTATAGTCTGTTCGCCCGTCTGGCAAGTTTGAATTTCTATGCCAAGAGGGGAACCCCAATCACATTATTCGTTTTCTTCTGCTTCTTCTGTTTCTTCCGCTTTTTCTTCTTCCTCTTCGGACTCAACAAGGGCGAAGTTCACGATCTTCTTGTCTCCAGAGAGTCTCATTACGATAACACCGGCTGCAGCTCTGCCGTATGTGGGAATGTCAGCGGCGGGTGTGCGGATCATTGTACCGTCGTTTGTGATCATGAGGATATCCTCGTTATCACGTACAACTGCGATTCCGCAAACGTCGCCTGTCTTCTGATTAAGCTTCTGAAGGATCATACCCTGGATGCCGCGACCCTTTGCTTCAAACTCGTTCGGGCTCATCTTCTTACCGAAGCCGCCTTCACTGATCGTCACAAGTGAGTTTTCAGCAGCCCATTCGTCGCCGCGCTCAATGATACAAGCACCTGCTACCTCGTCTCCCGAACGGAGTGAGATACCGCGAACGCCACGGGCACTTCTACCCATTACGGATACCTTATTTTCGTCAAATCTCGCCGCAAGACCCTTGCGTGTAGCGATCATGATATCAGACTCGCCGTGTGTGAGACCAACAAAGATAAGCTTGTCGCCGTCGTCAAGGTTAAGTGCGATCTTACCACCCTTACGCTGGATGCGGAACTCGGACAGACGTGTGCGCTTTACAACGCCGCGACGGGTTACCATTATCAGATAATTTCTGTCGTCGTATTCTTCGATAAGGGAAGTGTCGCTGTAGTCGGGAACGCTGATCATTGCGGTGATCTTTTCGTCCGGAGTCACGTCAATGATGTTTACGATGTTGGATCCCTTTGCTGTACGTCCTGCCTCGGGTACGCGGTACGCCTTGATCTGGTGAACTCTGCCCGTGTCGGTAAACAGCATAAGGAAGGAGTGGGAATCCACAACTGCAACTCGCTCGATGAAGTCCTCTTCCTTGGTGGACATGCCGATAATACCCTTACCGCCGCGCTTCTGTGCAGAGTAAACGTCGGAGGGCTGGCGCTTGATATAGCCTGTATGTGTGAGGGTGATAACTGCGTTGTGACGCTCGATAAGATCCTCGAGAACGATCTCGTTTTCCGCTTCCTCGATCACTGTGCGGCGCTCGTCACCAAATCTGTTCTTGATCTCAAGCATTTCATTCTTGATGATCTCCTTGATCTTGCCCTCGTCTGCAAGAATAGCACGGTATTCGTCAATTGCTTTATACAGCTCTGCGAGTCTTGCTTCAACCTTCTGTCTTTCAAGACCGGAGAGACGTCCCAGAGTCATCTGAACTATAGCCTGTGTCTGCTCATCGGACAGGGAGAAGCGAACCTTCAGGTTTTCTCTTGCTGTGGGTGTGTCGGGAGAATTGCGGATTATGGAAATAACCTCGTCGATATTGTCGATAGCGATCTTGTAGCCCTCATTGATGTGAGCCTCGCGGATCGCTTTGTCAAGGTCGAATTTTACGCGGTTACGTATAACTGATTCCTGATGTGCGATGTAAACGCCAAGCACCTGACGGAGATTCAGGATCTTCGGCTCGTTATTAACCAGCGCAAGCATGATAACAGAGCAGGTTGACTCAAGCTCTGTGTACTTGTAGAACTGGTTGAGGACGATCTGCAGGTTTGCATCACGTCGGCAGTCGATAACGATCCTCATACCGTCGCGGTCGGACTCGTTGCGGATGTCGGTAACGCCTTCGATCTTCTTATCCTTTACCTGCTCAGCCATGCTGACGATAAGGGGGTCCTTCTGAACCATGTAGGGGATCTCTGTGATGATGATTCGGTGGTTTTCCTCATCAAGCTCAGCCTTTGCGCGAACCATTATGCGTCCGCGACCTGTGGAATATGCTTCGTAAATGCCGGCTGTACCGTGGATAGTTGCACCTGTGGGGAAGTCTGGCCCCTTTATGAACTGCATAAGCTCGGGCACACCTGCGTCGGGGTTTTCCATAAGGTAGATCGCACCGTCGATTACTTCACCAAGGTTGTGAGGCGGAATATTGGTCGCCATACCTACAGCGATACCGATAGCACCGTTTACAAGGAGGTTAGGGAATCTTGCAGGCAAAACTGTAGGCTCTTTACGGGTGTTGTCAAAGTTCATCGCCCAAGGAATAACGTCCTTGTCAATGTCCTTCATCATTTCTCCGGAAAGGCGCGACAAACGAGCCTCGGTATAACGGTAAGCCGCAGGGCCGTCACCGTCGATCGAACCGAAGTTACCTTTACCTTCTACCAGCATATATCGGTAAGAGAAGTCCTGAGCCATACGAACCATTGTACCGTAAACGGAGGAGTCACCGTGTGGGTGATATCTACCAAGCACGTTACCAACTGTGGTAGCGGACTTACGGAACTGCTTGTCATATGTCAGGTTGTCCTCGTACATTGCGTAGAGCACACGTCTCTGACCGGGCTTCATGCCGTCTCTCGCATCGGGCAGTGCACGGGACACGATAACTGACATGGAATATTCAATAAAGGATTTCTGAACTTCCTTTTCCATGTTGATCGGAAGTATCTTCTGATCTGGAAATTCAATATTATAATCAGGTTTCTTTGCCATATTAGCTCCTTGTAGGATAGATAAAAAAGAAAGTTAATTATAAATAATAGATATAATTTGGGAAAATTTAACGTAATTCAGAGAATTTTGTGTGGATTATTAACCTTGCAACGGTTGTGACAATCCCCCTTTACACAAGGGAGGATAGGGTGTAGCGGAAAAATAAATTACTTTTCGAATTACGTGAGAAAAGTTTCCACAACTTTTGCGAAGCAAAAATATAACTTTCACGAAGTGAAAATATAACTGCGAAGCAATATAACTCGACGAAGTCGAATATAACTTTCACGAAGTGAAACTTTTACTCGCCGGCTACATAATCTCCTGCGACCTCTGATGCATATGCCATAGCTTCGGAGATGTTCATTTTAACACCGTATCTCGCATAAACAAACGCTCCGAGGAATGTGTCTCCCGCACCCTTGAGGCGGACTACTTTGCGCTTCTCGGTGGGATAGAACTTGCTGCCTCTGCCGTTTTCAGAAGAATCGGTGTAGTACGCGCCGTCCCCAGCCATTGTGGTAATAACGGAAATCTTGCCGTTAAGTGATTCCGCTGCCGCAACCACGTCACTGTCTGTGGAAAGCTCACGTCCTACCAGAGCAGAGAGCTCGTCACGGTTAGGCTTTATGAGGTCGGGGGGTGTTTCGCCTGTCACAGCGGTCCGCAGAGCCTCACCGTCGCAATCAAGCACTACCAGACCGCCGCGGTCCTTCGCTTTCTTGCAAAGCTCGGCAGGATATGACTTTTTCACATCCGACGGACAGCTTCCGGCTATGATCAGCACGTCTCCGGGGCAAATGGAATCGAGAACCAGCTTTTCAAGATCGGGCAAAGCCTCGCCAACAGGTGTTCCTGGCGCGTTTACCTCAACCTCGTCTCCCGCCATAGGAATAACGGAAATATTCACTCTCGTGTTGTCTTTGATCGGTACGGTGGTAACTTCAATTCCCTCGCCGGAGAGGATATCAGAGAACATTCTACCCGTGTATCCGCCGAGAGGTGCAATAGTAATGAGCGATATTTTGTTATTTTCAGTATTGATATGTGAATTTTTTATAC
>JAGBGV010000247.1 GCA_017935805.1 Clostridia bacterium
AGACTGATCTTGAGTCTCTCTCCCTTGACACCTACAAAGAGTTCTCACCCATGTTCGAAAATGATGTTTACGAAGCCGTCAACCTTGACAACTGCGTAAACCGTCGCACAGTCTACGGCGGTCCGTCAGCGGCTTCTGTTGACAGACAAATTAAGATAGTAAACGCATATATCGACGCGCAGAAATAAAGAAAAAGTGCAGCCGGGTTCGGTTGCACTTTATTTTTTATTCCGTTTTATCTATTCTGAATTTATCAAGCCAGTCAGGTATCTCTTTTCCCGCATATTTGTTGCGAATGTGAGTCTCCCACTCCAAGATCAAAGTTTCCCACGTTTTGCCCGTTGCATCCTCAATCGTATCGGGTTGTATCATCATGTCATACACCGAATCCAGACCGTAAATATCGGTGAGATATCTGTTAAACGAGATCATCGGATTTCTGCCGTAGTAGTAATCTGTGGGGTCAAAATCGTCATAAATGTAGGTGAGAATATCGTAGGTCTCGTAGTAGTCCGCATACTCATCTGCGTAAGTATGACCGGTGTACTCTTCAAAAATTTCGTTCAGCTCTGGAGTTGTCAACACCATATCCTTTATAAGTTGTCTTGTGAAGTAGGAATTTATATGACCAAGCTCACAGAATGCCTGTGACTGCCATACTGCACCGAGGTAGGGATTCAGAAGATGCTCTAAATGATGATAATATTCGTGCAGGAATGCATTCATTATCGTTAATGTTATCTTTTGGTTTACGCTATTATAGAAGTTGGCTAGAGGCTTATCGTACAGCAATATCGCGCTCTCACCTGTAAGCCATTTGATCTCGACTACTCCCGCCTGCTCCTGTAAACCGAAGTATTCAACAGCCTCACTCATTTCGGAATCAAGTATCTCGGAAGTTCGGTAGATTGCGCCCCAGTTTCCGAAGAAGTAAATACTCTCATCATTCCTACCCGAGACCTCATCGCCGTATTGAGCTGCATATGAGATCGCGAACTCATCATCTATTAGCATTTCCGCGTAAGTGGTCATTATCCTCAGAGGTACGCTCTCTGAATAATAAGCGTAGCCAATACATGTGCGCTCAAACTCAATTCCGGATTCATTTGCGTATGCGGCAACAAGATCAAAATATTCGTTAAGCTGAGTATCTATAGGCTGCGCGAGCATTGCATGCCAATCAAGCTTATTCATGATCTTAACAGAAAGTGCTTTGGAGTAATTAACAGTATCGGAGTCTGCAAACTCCTCTGTAAAGCAAGGGTACTGAAGATTCAATGCGTCTGGGTTTTCAATAAAATATGCAGGAAGTAACTCGTCTGCAATATCCATTATGTTGTCAGCCTCCCAGCCGAGATGAGCCGCAATCGCGTTTGACATAGCATAAATATAGCCGTAATCTGTATAATCGCCCCACAGTGCTCCGAGGGTTGCGAGCACCTGCTGCCACGTATTCATGTGTGATATAGAAATATATACCTCGCCCTTATCGCTTTCACTAAAACTGAAGCCGTAGTCTGTTCCATGTGCGGTTATTCCTTCCGTCGGCATGCCGCATTCTCCGAGAAATCCTAGCAACGTCCGCTCTGAATTTACAAAGTCATCTGCCACATCCTTGTCAGCCGTAAAGCAGAAGAATGTGCCGTTGTCTGTTTCAGTTTTCAGCGCATCTCTCAACACCCAGTTGTCAACAAGTGAAGGATAAAGATAATATCCGCTTTTTGTAGAATAGCTGTAGGTTTCATCAATCGTGATGACCTCAGGCGGCATCTGTTTTTCGTTCGGTTCTGGTGAGCAGCTGCAAATGGCGATTAACATCACAGCCGAAATAATCACAACACTGATATTTTTGAGAATTCTCATACATTACTCCAATCCGTTTTTTTGATTATACCACACGTTCAAGTGACTGTCAATAGGAATCACAAAAATATAAGTTGTTTCGTAACACACAAATAGAAAAAGTGCAGCCGGGTTCGGTTGCACTTTGTTTTTTATTCTCTCGCCTTGCGGCTGTTTTATTCACCAATCGGTGGGCTGTTTACTTAATGAACTTTTCAAATTCAAAGTAGCAGTCACGTTCGGTCTCAACGTACATCTCATCCCAGGATACTCTTGCGAGTGTTACGCCAAGAAAGCTTTTTGCGTTGAGTCTGTGCTTGCCGTTTACAAGAGTCACATCATAAGGGCATTTTGCCGCGGTGCGTGTAAACTCAAGAATATCAGCAGTTGTTACGAGCTCAACCTTGTAGAGAAATTTGCCGTTACAGATCATCTTAACATACCTCCTGATTCACTGTAATAAGAGTTTTGCTATCTATATAAACGGTGGGAAGTTTTGTGTACCATCGGTACCTTCCCAACCGACCTATGACATTATACTCTGATTTTTCGGAAAGTCAATACCCCAAATTGATGTTCTACCTTTTTACCTTAAAATGCCACTTTCCAGCAACTTCTTTGTTGATTTTGCACATTTGAAATGATAACAATATATGCACATTAACCAACAAATAGGCGTGAATTAAGCATTTTCAGCAGCTCGATAATTTTAGAATACATTTTTTGCCCTTAAAACTCGTGAATATTCACAGAAAACCGCGGAATAATAACAAAAATGATTATTGGGCGGTATTTTTATGAAAACCAGCTTATTTACCATGCAAAAAAGAGTGTTTATCATATCTTCAGGTTCAGTTGTCGGGCAAAAAGAAAAGCACGGTCCTCTTGGAAGTTATTTCGATCTTAGCGGAGATGACAAATTCGGTAAGGATACATGGGAAAAATCCGAGGCAGAGATGCAGCGACTCGCTCTCGGTATTGCAATGCGCAAGGCAGAGATTGAGGACAACACTGTTGACGTTCTGTTCGCCGGGGATCTAATAAATCAGTGTATTTCTTCAAGCTACGGACTGCTTGAATACAAGTTCCCTTTTCTTGGGCTGTTCGGAGCTTGTTCCACCTGCGCTGAAGGACTTCTGATGTCTGCGGTTTACTCGTCTACTGTGTGTGACAGATGCGCCGCAGTTACCTCCTCTCACTATTGCTCAGCTGAGCGACAGTTCCGTTATCCCCTAGAGTACGGCGGTCAGCGTACACCCACATCCCAGTGGACAGTCACCGGAGCCGGTGCATTCGTTGTTTCATCGGACGTGGACGATATTGGAAGAAACAGGTCAAAGTATATTCCCGAGATCGTAGAAGTAATGCCCGGCAGAATGGTGGACAGAGGTATATCAGATGCCAACAACATGGGAGCGGCTATGGCTCCGTCTGCAGCAGATACGCTTGAACGATATTTCCGCACAGGTCATTCGCCTGATGAATTCGACCTGATCGTCACAGGTGATCTCGGACGTGAGGGCAGCGGAATCCTCGTTGATTTGTTATCTTCAGGCGGAATCGATATCGCAAAAAACCACATCGACTGCGGGAACATGATTTTTGATCAGTCCTCATCGGACACCCATGCCGGTGGCTCCGGATGCGGATGCAGTGCAGTTGTAATGTCGGCGGATATACTTGAGAATATTCGATTGGGTAAGATATCAAATATCCTTTTCCTCGGTACGGGGGCACTTATGAATCCGTTGTCAGTCAACCAGGGACAAACTATCCCGGGTATTGCACATCTCGTTCATATCAAAGGGGCATCTGTTAACAGTATCTGACAAATTTCTCGCCATCACTTGACAAATCATCTTCATTTTGCAATAATAAGTCCATGACCCCAATCATACGAGGATAATATGGACAAAATCAAAAACAATATTAAGAATGTACTACCCTGTATAGTATACGGTGGTATATGCGGAACTTTAACAGGAGCCGTGATATTCTTCTTCAAATACGCCGCAAGCCGTGCAGAAGCACTGTCGAGACTTCTGTACAGTAGTGCAAAGCGCTCTCCGATTTATATTATTCTGACTTTCGCGGCGCTTATCACACTTGCCCTTTTCATGATACTCATCCACAAAAAAGCACCTGAATCAAAGGGCGGCGGTATTCCAAGAAGTGAAGGCGTTCTCCGCGGACTGTTGCCTATTAAGTGGCTCAGAACCTTCATTGGAACAGTTATTGGCAGCATGATAAGCTTTTTTGCAGGACTTCCTCTCGGCAGCGAAGGTCCGGCGGTGCTTATAGGCACTTCTGTGGGCAGTATGTGTGTTAGCGGCTCGAAAAACAAAAGCGCATGGAGCAGATATGTCATGACAAGCGGCGCAGGTGCGGGATTTGCCGTAGCAACCGGTGCGCCTCTGTCGGGAGTTCTCTTCGCCCTCGAGGAGATTCACAAACGGTTCACTCCCCTGCTCGTGCTTAGTGTTTCTGTTTCTGTAGTTTGTGCAACTTATGTAAACAGACTTCTATGTCAGCTCTTTGGAATAGGCCACACACTTTTTAATATCACAGCTTTAGGTCGCTTTGAGCTTGACAGTATACCCTTCCTTCTTCTGCTTGGCATACTTGTATCCGCTGCTGTAGCAATATATGACGCATCAATTGCCGCCATTATTCGTTTCACAGCGAAGCATAAAAAGCATCTGCCCACTGCGGCAAAGATCATTGCAGTATTTGTCATCACTGGAGTATTCGGATTTATCTTCACCGAAGGCATCTACAACGGACACCACCTCATCGATGACATACTCCATGATAATATGAATGCGCTTCTCCTCATTGGCATTCTTTCAGTAAGATTTTTACTGATGCTTCTTTGTACAGACAGCGGGGTAACGGGTGGAATGTTCATCCCGGCTCTTGCTATTGGAGCTCTTGTATCAGCGATCATTTCAAAGCTTATGCCTCTCCTGGGATTATCAAGTGAGCTTACAAATGCGGTCATTCTCCTCGGCATGTGTGCTTTCATCGGAGGAACTCTCCGCGCGCCTCTTACGGCAGTTGTGTTGTTTGTTGAGCTCACCGGTCAGCTTACCGACATATTCTTTATTACTATTGTAATATTCACAGTAAACGCTATCACTGAGCTAATTCATCTCACTCCTTTCTATGACAGTGCGCTCGAGAAAATGGTAGAGAATCAGTACAAAGGTCGTGAAGCGGTAATTGCACATTTCACAGCAAAAATATCCTCCGATGCTTTCGTTATCGGAAAAGCCGTGCGCGACGTAATGTGGCCTAACTCCACTGTTGTTGTCAGCATAAAGCGAGAGGACGAAAACAGCGGTGATTCCAGCAACGATGGCGAGAAAAAGCTGTATGCCGGAGACACCCTCATCCTTCGCTCACAGTTCTATGACGAAAATGAACTTATCGCCCTGCTTCACGGACTGCTGGGCAAGGACTCTGATATACATAAGATGGCATAATAACGCGCCTTTGCCGTCTTACTATATTGAGTGGGGTGGTATAATGGAAATTTTCCTTGATCTTATCAAAGCATTCGTTGTAGGAGGGCTGTTTTGTGCTTTCGCACAGATACTCATTGACCGAACCAAGCTGACACCTGCTCGTATCCTTGTTGGATATGTTGTTGCAGGGGTAGCCCTCGGTGCAATCGGTGTATACAAGCCGCTTATCGACTTTGCAGGGGGCGGCGCGACAGTTCCTCTTACAGGATTCGGGTATCTGATCAGCGACGGCGTAAAAAAAGCAGTTGATCAAGATGGGCTGCTTGGGGTTCTGACAGGCGGAATAACTGCTGCAGCAGGAGGAATAACAGCCGCCATGGTTTTTGGCTTAATAGCCGCATTCATCTTCAAAAGTAAACCGAAAAACAAAACTTAAACAATAATAAACTCCGATAAGAATTTGAAATGCACCCCAAAAGTTAGACGATATGATATAATAAATCATAACGCCAAACAGGGGGTGCATTTTTCATGCCTAAGGGAAAGCCGAACAAAAGATACACAGGAGAATTCAAACAGATGGTTGTAGAAGCTGTCATCAAAGAGAAAATGAG
>JAGBGV010000248.1 GCA_017935805.1 Clostridia bacterium
AATGTGTTTGTTACATAAGGCAGGAAGTAAACTGTCTGGAACAGATTGCGGAGTGGCTTGATAGACGCCAGTCCTACGGAGATAAGAAGCGCGATTCCTGTTGACAGCGGTACTGTAATGATAACCAGGATGAAGGTATTTTTCAACGCCTGCAGGAAATACGGGTCACGCAAAACATATGAATAGTTGTATGTGCCCGTGCCGAAGAATGTTTGGGAAGCTGAATTGTATCCCTCCTCAAAGGAATAGACGAAAACGTCTATGAGTGGATACACCATAAATATTCCCAAGAACAAAATGGCAGGCAGAAGATACAGCCACGCTTTTTTACTTCTGTTTTCCATATAGATCCCTTTCTGCGCAGTCTCAGCAGAGACTGAACCGCTTTACTGTATTATCACTTTGCATTATACCACATTTCTCCGGAATTATCAATAAAATACAGAACAATTATTCCGTCAGTTCAATGTATTTTTTGTTTATTGCGTCTATCTTCAGTTTATCGCAGCGCAAATACAGGTGTCGTGGTTATATCATTAAATTTACATTCATTATATTGACCAAATGCAGTAAAAGAGTTATAATATTAAAAGCAATACTTTGGCAAATTAAAACTCTAACATATATGAAAGGATGATCACAATGGCAAGAAATATCAAGTCTTATGCAGAGCTCAAGGCAAATCCCGCTTACGAGCTTATGTATGAAGAATATCTTACCGATATCAAGACTGCGGGCATCGTGCTCCGTCACAAGAAGTCAGGCGCAAGAGTCTGCGTGCTTTCCAACGATGACGAGAACAAGCTGTTCTGCGCCGCATTCAAGACTCCCCCGGAAAACAGCACAGGCGTACCACATATCATCGAACACAGCGTTCTCAACGGTTCAAAGAACTTCCCCTCTCGCGACCCATTCATGCAGCTTGTTAAGAGCTCGCTCAACACATTCCTCAACGCAATGACCTATCCCGACAAGACTCTCTATCCTGTAGCATCCTGCAATGATAAGGATTTTGCGAACCTTATGAACGTGTACATGGACTCCGTGTTCTATCCGAACATTTACAACCGTCCATTCACCTTCATGCAGGAGGGCTGGCACTATGAAATGGATTCTGCGGAAGATGAGCTGAAGATCAACGGCGTTGTTTACAGCGAAATGAAGGGCGCTATGTCCTCTCCCGACAGCGCAGTTTACGATTACCTGGCACAGGCCGGTCTTCCCGATACAACCTACGGCGTAAACTCCGGCGGTGACCCCGATGTTATTCCCGAGCTTTCCTATGAAGAGTTCCTCAACTTCCATCGCCGTTACTATCACCCCACAAACTCCTACATTTTTGTATACGGTAACTGCGACATGGACGAACGTCTTGCTTGGATGGACGAAAACTACCTCTCCCAGTTTGACAAGATCGATTTCAGCGTAGAGATCGCAAAGCAGCCTCACTTCGGCACAAAAGAACCGAAGAAGGTTACAGAATACTACTCCGTAGGCGAAAACGATGAAACTGAAGGCAAGGCTTATCTCGCATTCTCCACCCTTGCAGGCTCCAACTCCGATGCATTCGAGTGCAGAGCTTACAACATCCTCTCCACAGTTCTCGTAAATTCCGACTCTGCACCCGTTAAGGAAGCTCTTATTGAAGCCGGTATCGGTGAGGAAATCTACGGCGGATTTGAAGGCTACATGATCGAGGACACCTTCTCCGTTGTTGCAAAGAACGCAAAGGCAGAAGACATTGATCGCTTCTACGGTATCATTATTGACACACTTAAGAAGCAGGTAGAAGAAGGCATCAGCGAAAAGGCTCTCCGCGCCGCAATCAACACATACGAATTCAACTTCCGCGAAGCTAACTACGGCGGATTCCCCAAGGGTCTTGACTACGCTATCACAATGCTCGGCTCTTGGCTCTACGATGATGCGGACGCATTCTCCTATATGCACACACTTGCCGACATAGAGGAGCTCAAGGCAAAGATCGGCACAGGATATTATGAGGATCTTATCAAAAAGTACGTTCTCGATTCCGACCACTCCGTTCTCCTCACTCTTCTTCCCGAGCGCGGTCTTGTTGACAAGAAGAACAACGAGCTCAAGGAAAAGCTGGCAGCTTACAAGGCATCCCTCACAGAAGCTGAGATCGAGAAGATCGTAGCTGACACAAAGGCGCTCCGTGAATATCAGGCAATGCCTCCCACAGAGGAAGAGCTGAACTGCATCCCCACTCTCGAGAGAAGCGATATCTCCCGCGACACCATTCCCTTCTACAACGAAGAAAGAACCGTTGGTGGCTGCAAGACTGTATTCCACGATGTTGACACAAGCGGAATCACTTATGCAAACATCTACTTCCGTCTTGGAAATATGCCTCACAAGTACATCCCCTATGCAGGTCTCCTCGGAGCACTTCTCGGAAGAATCGATACAGAAAAGCGTAGCTACTCCGATCTCACACTCGACATCAAGCTGAACACAGGTAGCATCAGCTTTGCTCCCACAGCAATCAGAAAGTACGGCTCAATGGATGAGTTCACGCCTATGTTCGGTATACTCACTCGCGTGCTTGCAGATAAGGTTGACTACGCCGTTGACACCGCACTTGAAATTATCACCTCTTCCAAGTTTGAGGATACAAAGCGCATCCGCAATATTCTTGCAGAGATAAAGTCTGATAAGCAGAGAGAGATCATGATGGCAGGTCATGCTGTTTCCATGAGACGTGCATGCTCCTACTTCTCAAAATTTGAGTGCTATGACCAGATGATAAACGGTCTTGACTTCTACTTCTTCATTTCCGATCTGCTGGACAACTTCGATGCAAAGGCTGATGAGATGGTAAAAAACCTCAGAAAGACTGCGGCGTACATTTTCAATCCCGATAATATCCTCGTGAGCCTTGCTACAGACGATGCAGGTTATGCGGCTCTTGATAAGGCTCTCCCCGCTTTCACAGATGCACTTTCCAAGATTTCTCATGAGTCACTCGGTGAAGGCGAAGAATTTGTTCCCACAAAGAAGAACGAAGGTATTCTCATTCCTTCTCAGGTACAGTATGTCAGCAGAGCCGGCAACCTTCTCGCAGAGGGTATCAAGCCCAGCGGCGTGTTCAACGTAATGAACAACTGCGTAAACATCGACCACCTGTATCAGCAAGTCCGTGTGCGCGGCGGTGCTTACGGTTGCGGTTGCTCACTTGGTGGTGACTCCGGTAATGTATCCTTCTATTCTTACCGCGACCCCAAGCTGAAGGAAACTTACGATGTATACGCGGCAACCTCCGAGTTCGTAAGAAATCTTGAGCTTACAGAAGATGAGCTGACAAAGAACGTTATCGGCACATTCGCACGCTACGAAAGACCCATGTCACCTCAGCAGAAGGCTAGCCGTTCCTTTGACGCATATCTCTCCGGAAAAACATATGAAGATGTTGTGCGCGAAAGAGAAGAAATGCTCGGCGTAACAATGGAACAGATCCACGCTTCCGCTGATATCTACGACAAGATCGTCTCCCAGGGATATGTGTGCACAGTAGGCTCCGAAAAGGCAGTCAAGGACAATGCGGATCTCTTCGACAACCTTGTAACAATTTTCTGATAAAACAATTCAATAAAAAAAGCTTCCATTTTAGGTGGAAGCTTTTTTGTTATATTTTTTTGACTTATCTTGCGCCAAACTCTTCAATGCCCATTGTGAGAGGCTGGTACTTATTTCCGCCAGATATAATCTGGAAATTGAACTTAACCAGAGGAACCTGAGTAGTGTTAAG
>JAGBGV010000249.1 GCA_017935805.1 Clostridia bacterium
AATTTTACCGCTAATTTTGCTGACGCTCGGGGGGAGTTGTCGATTTATTTTTGTCTTTACTTCAGTACCGTGCCGAGGAGTCTGTCGAGGAGCTCGGAATAGCTGATGCCCTCGTTTATCATCATCTTCGGGTACATTGAGATGGGGGTGAATCCGGGGAGGGTGTTGATCTCGTTGAATACAAAACGCTCGTCGGGGGTACAGAAGAAGTCCACGCGGGAGAATCCGCTGCAGTCAAGTGCTTTGAAGATTGCTTCGGCATACTTTCTTACCTCGTCCTGCTTCTCGGGGGAGAGACGGGCGGGGAGATAGAATGAGGAGGCGTCGCTGATGTATTTTGTCTCGTAATCGTAGAAATCAGCGCTTCCGCTGTCGATCTCGGCAGGGTGAGCGATGGTGTATTTGCCGCTTTCCTCAAGAACTGCTACCTCGATCTCACGACCTACTATACATTCCTCGATCAGCACCTTTGAGTCCTCGCCGAGTGCCGCACGGATCGCCTTCTCAAAGGTATCAGCGGACTTAACCTTGCTTACACCAACGGATGAGCCTGCGCGGGAGGGCTTGACGAACATGGGATATCCCAGCTTTTCTTCACAGCGAAGGCGGATCTTCTCGATGTCCTCGCTTGTTTCGGCATCTGCTGCCTTGATAACTACTGCCTGTGCCTGTGCCACTCCTGTTTCGGCTGCAACGATCGCCTTGGTTACAGCCTTATCCATGCACACCGCGGATGACTGACAGTCACAGCCTACTACCGGGATACCTGCTACTGCGAAAAGTCCCTGGAGGGTGCCGTCCTCGCAGAATTTGCCGTGGATCATGGGGAGAACTGCATCTACTTTGATGTGCTCCACCTTGCCGCCACGGTCAACGGATACTGTACCGCTTGAAAGATCAACGGAGAAGGGGTACTTTTTGCCCTCGGTCCAGCGGTCAGCGGCGATGAGTGTGGGGTCATCCTCGTAAAGGTAGAATCTGCCCTCGCGGGTTATGCCCACAAGCAGCACATTGTATTTTTCTTTATTGATGTTATTGTAAGCTCCTGTTGCGGATGAAAGAGACACCTCGTGTTCAGAGGAGCGTCCGCCAAAGAGAATGATTATTGTGTTCATTGGTATGTAGCCTTTCGGTTATTTGGTCTGCTCTTTGCCGAGCATGTATTCAACAGAGTCACACAGTGCCTGCCAGCTGGCGTTGATAACGTCGGAGGAGACACCGATGGTGCGCCATACAGACCTGCCGTCGGTGGATTCAATGGATACGCGAACGTTTGACGCCGTTGCGTTGGAATCAAGCACGCGAACGCGGTAGTCGGTAAGGTGCATTTTTGCAATTTCCGGATAGAATCGGATAAGCGCACGGCGGAGTGCAGAGTCGATCGCGTTGATAGGACCGTTTCCTTCGCCTGCGGTCAGATAGTCCTTGCCGTCAACTGAAATCTTGATGATTGCAGAAGCAGTAAAGCTGTTGTCGTCTGGATTGTCGTCCACGATCACCTTCAGACCGAGGAGTGAGAAGAAATGCTGCCGTCTGCCGAGGGATTCGTCGATCAGCAGCGCCAGAGAAGCACCTGCGTCCTCGTAATCGTAACCGCAGCTTTCCCGTTCCTTTATCAGCTCAAGTGTACGAAGTACGCGACTGTCATCCTTTGAGTATTCACCGTCAGTCTCGGCAAGGTAAGCGTTCATTATGTCAACAATTGCGCTTCGTCCGCTGAGTCCGCTGATGAGGATGTTGCGCTCGTTTCCTACTGTTGCTGGGGAGATGTGTTCGAATGACTTGGGAGTCTTTCTCACGCCGTCGATGTGCGCGCCCGCCTTGTGAGTGAATGCGTATCCGCCGACAAATGGCTCGCTTTCGTTGAATGACAGGTTTGCCGCCTCGTTCACAAGTCTTGCTGTGGGGGTGAGGTTGGCTATTTTGTCTCCGATGCAGTCAAAGCCCAGCTTCAGCTGAAGCACAGGGATAACTGTGTTCATGTTGGCGTTTCCGCATCGCTCGCCCACACCGGATACTGTAACTTGAACCTGAGTTGCACCGGAGAGGACAGCGGAAACGGTTGATGCCTCTGCCATTCCCATGTCGTTGTGGCAGTGGATGCCGATGCTCTGGAATTTTTCCGTTACTGCGTTGGTGATAAGACCGATAACATCGGGGAGCATGCCGCCGTTTGTATCGCACAGAACTACTCTTGATGCGCCGCCGGAATAAGCCGCACGGATAACTGACATGGCGTACTCAGGTGAGTCTGCATATCCGTCGAAAAAGTGCTCGGCGTCAAAGATTACCTCTTTGCCTGCTTCACGCAGATATCGCACGCTGTCTTTGATAATGCGCAGATTCTCTTCGGCGGTTGTACCGAGAACATCTGTGACCTGGTACAGCCAAGCCTTGCCGTAGATCACCGCAACGGGTACGGGCGCTTTTGCCGCGAGTGTGAGCAGACGGTTGTCTTTTGCATCCTCGCCTGCCTTGCAGGTCTGGGTAAATACCGCCAGCTTTGCGTTGTTCAGCTTGATATCTTTGAGTGAATCGAAAAATGCCGCACTGCGCTCGTCGGTTATCATTCCCGCCTCAATATATGATACGCCAAGGTCATCGAGTGCGTGAATAACACGGAGCTTGTCGTGGGTGGAAAACTCAACCCCGGCCCCTTGCTCGCCGTCACGTAAAGTGGTGTCGAATATTTCAATTTTCATAATGTAATATGGAGAGAGGTGAGTCGCTCGCTTCCCCCTGTATGAATTTTATTTGTGTTTTAGAATTGCACCGCGGCAATGTCCGCCGTAGTCGAAGACTGGCTCGTATGTCATACCGTTTTTTTCTGCAAGTTGACAGATCTGCTCGCCCTGCTTCCAACCGTGCTCAAGTATCATGGCGCCACCGGCTGTAAGGTGGTTTTTGTATATTCGGATGATCTCGCAAAGTATGCTCATTCCGTCGCCGCCGTCGGTTAGTGCGTGAGCAGGCTCATGGGCAAGCTCCGGCTCCAACTCATTCATCTCGTCAGCGGTCACATACGGCGGATTTGCGGTAATTACGTCAAATTTTACGTCATGATCAAATAGATCGGTCGTCGCGTCACCTTCGATTACTGTAACGCCCTCAAGCCCAAGCTCCCGAAGGTTCAGTCTTGCCATTTCTGCGGTATCGTGATACAGCTCAACTGCCGCGCCGTCGGTGTTGCCGCTCAGCTTCAGCACTGCACCGATGATACATCCTGTGCCGGTGCAGAGATCCAGAACCTTTCCGCCCTTTGGCAGATGACCTATGGCAGCTTCAACTATGACCTCGGTGTCGGGACGGGGAATAAGGCAACTTTCGTTCACCCGAAATGCCAGTCCGCAGAATTCCCATTTACCGAAAAGGTACTGCAGAGGATATCGCTTGGCACGCTTGCTTACGGTCTGCTCCATTTCCGCTGACGTGAAATCGAAATTCCGATCAGCCATGAGATATGCCCGACTTTTGCCGGAATATTCCGACATGATCAGCATAGCCTCGTGGGCGGCGTCCTCAATTTCTGCTTTACTCAGTATAGCGGTGATCTCCGATACGGTCATTCTGCGTCCTCGGTAGGTTCTTTTTCTTCGGGCTGATCCTTTTTGATCATTTTCTTTGTCTCGGGATCGTAGTTCTGCTCGTTTACACCGCCGAATTCATCGGGGATAGCGTTGCGGAGAGCGGTAAGAGCAACCTCAAGCTGTGCTTCATCAGGCTCTCTTGTGGTGATACGCTGCATCCACAGACCGGGAGCGGAGAGGATCTTTGTGAGAATATTGTTATGCCCTCCGGCGTACTTGATAAACTCAAAGCCCACGCCTACGATGATAGGCAGAGTGAGGAGCTTGGACGCAAAGCGGATAACTGTATTGTCGATCTCAAGGAAGGAGTTTACGATAATTGAGATGATAAGCACAACGAAAATGAAGCTTGTTCCGCAGCGGGGATGGAAGCGAGTGCAGGTCTTTGCGTTCTCGGGAGTGAGAGGGAGACCTTTTTCAAAGCAGTCCACGGATTTGTGTTCCGCGCCGTGATATTCGTATGTTCTGCGGATGTCGGGCATAAACGATACCAGCCAAACGTAGGCAACGAAGATAGCGATGCGGATAAGTCCTTCGATAAGGGAGAAGAGAATGGAATACTTTGAAACAAATCCGCCGGCAAGCCAGTCAATGCCCTTAGCTGCGTATGTGGGCATGAGCATGAACAGTCCTACCGCGAGAATAACGCCCAGTATCATGCCGATGCCGCCGACTACTGCCATGAGCTTGTCGCCCAGCTTTTCGGTTAGCCATTTCTCGAACTTTGTCTCGGGCTCGTCAAGGTCAATGCCCTGCATATCAGCGGATTTAGTCAGCATTTTCATAGCGGAGAAAAGCTGTTCAACGAATGATACGCAGCCGCGGATGATGGGGAGTCCAAGGATCTTATATTTCTTTCTGAGAGATGTTTCAGTTGTATTGTCAATAACGATGCCGTCCTCGGTTCTCACTGCGAGAGAGCAGCGATCGCCGGATTTCATCATAACGCCCTCAAGCACGGCCTGTCCGCCGACTATGCCTACGCGGGGGTCTTTTTCTTTTTTACTCATTGATTTTTCCTCTGTGTTTTGTATTCTGTGAGATAATACTTTCACAAATATCATTATATCATAGGTAGGAAAGAATTGCAAGGGCTTTTATGCTCTGCCTTGTGCCCTTTGCAGTCAAACAAACCAAACCCAAAACAAAAACGCCAGTGAAACTAGAGGTATGCACAAGCCCTAGAAGGGCATGGGAATAGCAGCGCCTTAAGACGCACTGAAATAGTCCGCCAATCGCATATGGCGCACCACTACCGAAAATTCGGTTAACCAAGCCTTCCTCCGGGAGGAAGGGGGACCGCTTGCGGTGGAAGGAGCCTGCGCCTCCTTGAAGTAAGATAAACTTTATTGTGACGCATTCTCCCTCAGTCACCTACGGTGACAGCTCCCTCCCGGAAGGAGCCTCATAGCTAAAGCCACTAACCACCAGTGCAACTGGTGGTTGTATATGGACAAAACAAAAACGCCTCGCAGGGAGACGTCTTATGCATTAAAAGCTGATTATTCCAAGATGCTCGAGCAGGATCTTCAGTCCCATGAGAATGAGCACCGCGCCGCCGATGAACTCCGATACGGACTTATATTTCGAACCGAATATGTTGCCGATCTTTACACCGATAGCGGAGAGGGTGAAGGTGATCACACCGATGAATATTACCGCTGCAATGATGTTCACCCGCAGGAAAGCAAAGGTCACACCCACAGCTAAGGCGTCAATGCTCGTTGCGATCGCCATAACGAACATGGTCTTTATCCCGAAGGAGCAGTCGCATTTTTCATCATCCTTCGAGAGGGCTTCGCGGATCATGTTAGCACCGATGATGCCAAGAAGAACAAAGGTGATCCAGTGGTCTATGGACACGATATACTTTTCAAACTGCGTGCCAAGCAAATATCCGATCGCAGGCATCAGTGCCTGGAATGCACCAAACCATGCGCCGCAGATGAGTGCATGCTTCAGCTTGACACGGCTGACGGACAGACCCTTGCATACGGATACCGCAAAGGCGTCCATTGATAATCCGACCGCTATAACGAACAGTTCCCACAAACCCATGATGCTTAACTTCCTCTGTTTCTTTACCTATTATTATAATGCATTACAGGAAGTCATTATACCACAAGCCCACATGATTGTCAAGAAATGTGATACGATTATCCTGCCGTGGTTGACTTTTGCTCCGCTGCATTGTATAATTTTATTGTTGGCGAATTGCTGACAGCAGCCGCTTGACGAAGGTGTACATTTTCTCCTTTGTTTCTTTGCCGAGGCTGTTGTACGCTTTTATCGCCGTGGTCAGTTTGCTGAATTGGTCGGTGGTGAGCTCTGTGACAGTCTTTGCGCCTGTGGCTTCGATTACGTTGAACAGGGTTTCCGTGAATATCTGCCGCTCTGACGGTGATATTTTCGAGAGCCAGCCACTTATGACCTCATCATGGCGCTTGCCCTTTTCGGACAGGCTGTCCAGATGAACAAATGACGTGCCGAGCACTGACCAGGAGAACGGGTTATGCTGGAACAGTCCGCCTTTTTCACTGCTTTCGATGACGCTGTAGTTTTCCTTGTGCTCAAGCAGCATTCCGATTATTGAGGACTGGGGCACTATTGTGTATATTTTCGATTCCATTTCGGAGAATTCCGTGGAGTTGATGATCTCGCTGACAAATCCGGGGCCGTCGTTGCTGTAAGCGGTGATGATCCGATCGCGCACATCCTCCGGCGCAAAAACTGCCGCATATACCGCATGGTTGCCTCCCTTTGAGTGACCGCCCGTGCGGATCTTTCCACGATATACCGAGGCGATGTTTGTGAGATAGTCGAGCGCCGCCTTCTGTGACATGGTCTGACTTGTGAAGCTGAGATTGAAATCCTCGCGCCAGCCCACGATGGAGTCGTCCGTTCCGCGATATGCTACAAACAGGGAGTTGTCAGGAAGAATGAACGTAACTGCGGCAAACTGCTTTGTTTCGCGGATGCTTGTTTCCTCTTTATAATATGTCACAAACACATCGGAGAATCGCTTTGATTCCGCTGCCGCAACGAACAGGTCATATGTTGCCTTGGGGATGATCTTGCCGAAGCTCTCGCTTGAGATTCCGCGGTCCTTTTTGATCTCGTGACATTTTGACAGCTTCACGGGAGTTCCGAGAATACCTGTCGGTACGATGTCTGTATAATTAATGAAGGACAGCATGGATAAGATAAGGTTATCGACTTCGTTGAAGGGGGACACAGAGAAGGGCAGATCCCCACGCCAAGCAAGGTAATCAAAAAGGTTTGCCATAGTTTCCTCCGATAATTTGGTCTATAATTCAATTATATTATTATTTTATTAATATATCATTACATATCTTTTATTTTATTGTAAGTTTACGAAAGGGTGGTGAACAGTATGACAGAGAACGATCTCGGTATGGAGCTGAAGTGCGGAAACGTGTCCGGGATGTACTTCTTCTACGGCTACGAGGACTACATGAAAAACCACCGCCTCGGTGAGATAAAGAAGCTGGTAATAGGCGAGGACGACAGCTTTGCTTCATTCAACTGCTTCGATTTCAACTTCGGTGACGGTGAGCTTGACCTTGGCGCGCTGTCCGATGCATTTTTAGCACCGCCCATGATGGCACCGCAAAAGCTGATCACTGTCTCCTTTGCATCCCTTGATTCGCTGAAGGAAAAAGAAAAGACCGCGCTTCTCTCATTTTTGGCAGAGCAGGCAGAGAATCAGTACGGCGATACCGTTTTCGTGATGAAGGCAACCTCCGGCGGATTTGACCCGGGTACTGCCAAGCGTCCGGCTTCATTTCTTGCCGCTGCCTCAAAATTCATGAAGTGCGTGGATTTTGCATATCAGTCAGATCCGCGACTGATTCGCTGGATGGCGCGACATTTCGCTGACTACGGGCTTGAGCTTCCGATGGGCGTCGGTCAGCTTATTCTTGATTCCTGTGGAAGAAGTATGTTCAGACTGATTGGGGAAGTGAAGAAGATCGGGGCATATGCCGCATCCCGCGGAGCAAAGGAAGTGGGAGCTCAGGATGTTTTCGCCTGCGTTTCCAGAACAGAGGAGGACGACGCTTTCCGTCTTGCAAACTGCATACTTGAAGGAAACACAGCGGAAGCCTTGCGGAATCTTAATCTGAAAATGCGAAAGCGTGAGGACCCGATAATCGTGCTGTCACAGATCACTAAGGCATTTGCCGATCTTTCAACTGCGGCGGCGTTTATTGCTGACGGACGGGACAAATCCGACTACGCGAGAACCATGAAGATGAACGAATACCGTGCGGGACTTTACTACCGTGCGGCAAAGCTGGCGGATATTGAGTATTTCTCCCGTGCAATGGAGAGATGCTGTGACGCGGACAGACAGGTGAAGCTTGGTGCGGGATATTCGGCTATTGAGCGGCTGATCTGCGGTAAATAAGCTGATTTTAGGCAGTTGACTAACGGAATTGCGGCTCATTTTAGTCATCTGCATAACAAATGGCGGCTGAACGGGTTTCTACATTATTATTTATAATATATATTACGGCGGAAAGGGGGTAGTATCCTTGCTGAAATTCAATATTCCGATAATTGTGGAAGGAAAGTATGACAAAGCGCGGCTTTCCGGTGTGGTGGACGGCGTAATTATCACCACAAACGGCTTCGGAGTGTTCAAAAATGACGAAAAACGGGCACTTATCAGAAAGCTGGGAGCGCGTGGACTTATAATTCTCTGCGACAGCGACGGCGGTGGCAGGCTGATACGCTCACATCTCCGCGGTATGCTCGAGGGGATCAAGGTATATAACCTGTATATCCCGCAGATCGAGGGCAAGGAAAAGCGCAAAACAGCTCCCTCAAAGGCAGGACTTCTCGGAGTTGAGGGTATCTCAAACGAAATACTCGCGGAAATTCTGGAGAAATTTGCCCGGAGTCATCCGGAAACTGTGGAAAACGGCGCGGATATGCCAAGTTCCGCAACAAAAACACCCGTAACAAAGTCCTTTCTGTATGAAATGGGACTCAACGGCACACCAAGCGCCACAGAAAACCGGAAAAAGCTGTGCGAGGTCCTTGGATTGCCCGGAGACATGACCGTAAACGCACTTTGCGAAGCCTTGAATTTGATTTCTGATCCGGCAGAAATCAGGGAAATTATGGCAAAACTGTGAACTAAATATTAAAATCATGCCTGTTAGAAATATTTAACAGGCTTTAATATTACATTTATATTACAAATAAGGGAAATAACTTGAAAAGAAAATTTCCCCATGGTAGAATATGCGTGCAGGGTGGGGGAGCTATCCCTACGCCTTGACAAAAAAATTCATTTTTATAAGGAGCACAGATTAAGATGAAAAAGATTCTTTCTCTGATTCTTGCTCTTATCATGATGCTGTCTACAGCTACAATGATTTTCGCAGACGATGCAGCTATCTCTGACGAAACTCCTGTAGAAGTTGACGAAACAACCTCTCCTTATTATGAAGCGGTTAAGTTCCTCGTTAACTATGACATTATGCATGGTAAGGGCGACAAGCTTGGCGTATTCGACAACGTTAAGCGTCACGAAGCAGCTCTGTTCTTTGGTCGTATCCTCACAGGTTGGACAGATGATTCCACTTGGGAAGACGGCATCCTGAACAGCTCTGAATTCACCGACCTCGCTGGTACCGCTGCTGAGGCTTACTACGGAGCTATCTCCTATGTAAACCAGATGGGCGTTATCGAAGGTTACGGCGACGGTAAGTTCGGTCCCGAAGACGGTATCCGTTACCAGGACCTCCTCGCTATGGGTACTCGCGCACTCGGTTATTCCGAAAAGTATCCTTGGGGTTGCATCCAGAAGGCTGTTGAACTCGGCCTCACAGATGGCATCAAGGGCGTTGCTTACACCGACACTCTCAAGAGAGAAGTAGTAGCTCAGGTTATCTACAACATCCTCTTCGCAGAGAAGAAGGCTGGCGGCACACTTGCTAAGGACGTATTCGACCTCGAACTCGCTTGGACAACAGTTATCATCACTGGTACTGATAAGACAACAGGCGTTCCCGCAGGTTACGTTTCTTACTCCATCGTAAATGCTGACGGTACAATCGGTTCCGACACATTCTACGCTCCCGCTGAACAGTTCGGTCTCACAGGCGCACACGACGACGAAAAGGCATTCGCAGCTCTCTACAACGTAATGTTCGAGACAACTGCTGAATACGGCCTCAACAACGTTATCGCTGCTGAGTCTCTTGAACTCGACACAGTTGTTAACGCTGGTATCTACAGCAAGACTCTTGCTGGTTACCCCATCCAGGTATTCCTCGCTGATTACGACATCGTAACCAGATACACACCCAAGACATACCTCAACGCTGAACCCGAAATCATCATCTCTTCTGTTGGTCTCGGCATGATGGACGAAGAATATGTTGACGGCGAATACGCTATCGACTGGGCTACAGGCAACATTCTTTACAGAGACTTCACACAGACAGAAACAATTTACTACCTCTGGTTCTCCGAATATCACCAGTGGGGTGAAAACTACGGTACATTCCCCGCAGATCCTACAAAGGAAAAGATGGGTCTTGTTGAATATACAGAGTCCATCGGTCTCCGTCAGGACTACGGTTACTGCATCTCCAGAATCGGCTTCGCTGATATCAGCTGGGATAGCCGTTACATCTGCCCTGATTGCGGCAAGTGGTTCGACTCCCACACAGAAATCACTGACTGTCTCATCAAGAACGCTTGCGACAGAATGGTTTCCTACACACCTACAGAAGTACTTTGGTACTACAATGCTCTCATCGACTCCTACTTCCAGGTTAAGTTCGATGACGGTAAGGACAACATCGCTATCGTTTACATGACAGAGGCTGAAAGAGAATACTTCTTCAACAATGTATTCAACACAACAGTTTACGCTGATTGGGAAGTTATCAAGACTCTTGACGAAGTTGAATCTGACGCTGCTAAGCTCAACGCTTACGCTTCTCTCAGAGTATTCGACTCCAACAAGGACTCCGTAGCTGACTACGGTATCTACGAAGAATACAGATTCGGCGTAGTTAACACAGGTAATGTAATCTGCAACGGCAAGGATTGCGACGGCGCACCCAGAGCTGGTTACATCTTTACAGACCTCTCCAACTATCCTATCGGCGGTACAGAAAGAGTTGCTCTTGAAGTTATCGCTGAAACAAGCTGCAAGCACGGTACAGCATGGACTGACGACGAAATCGTTGACGGTTCTTATGTAATCTACGGTTACAACCCTGCTACAGGCGAAGTTACAATCGTTAAGACAATCGCAGGCGCTAAGGAAGACGCTGATGATGCTGACTATATCGGCACAGGTTACCTCCGCGCATTCGATGCAGCAAAGGCTACCGTTACTATCGACGGTGAAGACTATCAGTACGACTACTACAACCTCAAGGGCTCCATGGCATATGTTATGAACTTCATGCATGGTTATGACGAAGACGACTCCGACCTCACAAAGGACGGCAAGTACTTCAATGCTCCTGAATTCAACAAGTTCCTTGCAGTAGCATCTCGCTACCTCAGAACTCTCTACAACCAGGTAGTTGAATTCGTAGTTGTTGTCGACAAGATCGTTCACATGGAACTCTCCGGCGCTTCTGACGACGTTATCGTTGTTGAATCCTACGCTGGTCTCCACGAAGACGGCACAATCGTTGTTTGGGGTTACCTTGTAGGTGCTACTCAGACAGCTACAAAGCTCCAGCAGTTCAGAATCGCTTCTTACAACAGCTGGCTCATGGGTGACTGGTACAACTACAGCTGGAACTACACAGATGTAATTGAAGCAGCATTCACAA
>JAGBGV010000250.1 GCA_017935805.1 Clostridia bacterium
CGTACATAATGACGTACAGTCTCCTAAGCTCCTGCCTGATTATACAAGAAAGTTTTAATATCCGAAAGAAGGTAATTATATGACCGGTTTTGTTGACTTACTCGAAGCACTTACTATATTCTGCTTTGGCCTTTCTTGGCCTATTTCCATTCGCAAGTCTCTGATTTCCAGAACAGCCAAGGGCAAAAGCTTGTTCTTTGAGGTGTTCCTCCTTTTAGGTTACGCTTGCGGAATTGTCAGAAAGATCATTCAGCTTGTAGCTATGGATGCGTCAGGCCTTCTCTTCTTCCTTTCGTTCTTCTTCTATATTCTCAACTTTATCATGATCTCCATCGACGTTGCTCTGTATTTCCGCAATGCCAAGCTTGATAAAGAACGTGAAGCAGAGGTCGCTGCAGAGAAATAAGTTTTACGCAAATTGAAAACAAAAAAGTATGGATTTTTACGTCCATACTTTTGTTTTGCTTATTTTTCTTTCTTTGCTGCGGCGCCACCTGACAGATCATCACTGATCTCATCTGTGTAGCTGTCCATCATTGATGCGATGTCATAATTATTCTTGCCGCCGATGCCGTCCTTTTGCATCATTGCCTCAAGTACGCTTATGTCACTGGAAATATCAATAGATTCGTTCTTGAAAAGCTGGTCGATCTGACCTTCGAAGCCAATAACGAGCATATCGAGAGTCTTTTCGATGTTTTCCTTGGATCGCTTCATGTTCTCGCCTGCAACACCGACTCTCTCGATCCTGCTGTAGGACTCAAGAAGCTTTAACGTTGTGGGAAGGTAGTAGTTCATGAAGGTGCGGATCTGTGGCATTGCCTCGGGGTGATCTGTAACGTAATCGAAGATGTTCTTTGTGTGTGCCTCGATCTTGTAGATCCTATCGGACACCTCATCGTCCTTGATCTCATCATTAAGTCTGCGGATCTCCCGGAGAATTGTATCGAAGTTATCGCGGACAGTAGCCTTTTCGTCGAACTTCGCCGTAGCTTCGGGATCTGCCTGCTGCTTTTCTGCCTTTGGATCATTTTTGAACACATTTCCGTAAACCTTGCGGTAGTCAAACTGTTCAGGATCGTCGGGCGTAGCGTCGGGAGTGCGCATGAAGTTGTTTGTACCCAGGTCAATGTATGCCAGATCTCCGAACTCGCCGTCGTCGATCATCTTCTGCAGATCCTTGCGTATGCGCTTCAGACTTTCGTTTGATGCAGCAGCGATCTTTGTAAGATTGAGACTCTGCCTGTTTCCGATGAGCGTGCGTATACGAGCATATCTGACGTCACGCTTCTTGATCAGCTTTGAGCCGAGGAAAAATCCGCCGGCACCGATGAGAAAGGGAAGAACAGCAACCGCGAAGGCCCGAATCATGGTAGGAAATGTCTGTGATAACAGCTCGACCGAGATTCCTCCTATCAGCGCAAGAGCAAGGCAAACAATGATGCCTGCTATTGTGACCTTGTAAGCGGTGGATGTCTTTTTCTTTTTCTGTTTGCTTTTCGCGGCTGATTTGCTTGACGTACCACTGCTCGAGTTCATTGAGGTATGATAATAAGGATTTGAGCTTTTTGGGCTTTGAGACCGCTCATTTGCAACAATACTGCGTGATACAGAACGGAGTACAGCTAAAATTATTCCGATTACAGGGTTGACGCAGAATCCAATGAATATCAGCACACCCGGAATTTCAAATCTGAAATTGTTTCTGTTTGCCAATTTATTTGCGGTACTCCTTTACTGTGGATTTTTTTCTGATATATCAGTCGAGAGTCTTGAGATACTCAATGCAGCGCTTAACTTCTTCGGGACCGGAGGATGAGAGGCTTTCGCTTTCAACAACGATGCCGAAGCCAAGCTCCTGAGCCTTTGCCTTAACAGCCGCAACGGGAGCAGAGCCGCTTCCGAGAGAACAGCCGATACCGTCGGGAGAGCCGTCCTTCAGGTGGATAACGCGGATTCTGTCCTTCAGTCTTTCAAGTGTTGCAACGGGATCCTGCTTACCGACAAATGCCCAGTATGTGTCGATTTCGAAGAAGATATCTGCACGCTCTTCGAGCTCCTTGTGGATCTGGTAGCCTTCGGGCATGATCTCAAATTCAATGTGGTGGTTGTGGAAGCCAAGCTCGATACCGTGTTCGCGAAGCTTGGGGGATACCATATTGCACTGCTCGATAAATTCGTCAAGCTTTTCCTTAGTGGAAAGGTCATGACCGGGGATTATGTAATACTTGTTACCGATTGTCTTGTGGTACTTTACTGTTTCGTCAAAATTGTTAACGAGATCAGCAAGAGGGCTGTGTGTGCCGGCACATTCAAGACCGTATTCGTCAAGCCAGGACTTTACATCCTCAGCAGAGTTGCCGAAGAAGCCTGCAAATTCTATTGTTTTGTATCCGATATCTGCCGCATCCTTAAGAGCCGCCTTAAGATCTGTTTCCGCAACGTCGCGGATGCTGTACATCTGAATACCGTATTTCATAATTCAATACCATCCTTAAGTGATTTTTCGGTTTATCCGTTAAAAAATATTATATCAAATATGCTCGTGGATTTCAATATATTTTACTGAAATTAATGGAGATTTAATCATGTGCGGGAGTAAATAAACGAGTTGCCTGACTTGCCACTTTTCGCGATAACGCCCCGTGCTTCCATTACTTTGATTACTGCCCGCGCAGTGCCTGTGTCAATTTTCGTACCGCGAGCAAAGTCCTTGACTGTGAAGCTGTCAGTGCAGTTTTCGGGAATATATCTGCGGTAATCATCATCGGTGTTTATTTCTACCATCTCGAAAACGTCCGTTGGTATGCGTTCGAAACGGTGTGCACCGCGCTTTCTGTCGTAGCTCCAACCGTCCAGCAGCTTGTATTCGTCCATTTCGAGAAGCATGACCACCACGTTCAGATTCTCATTTTTAACATGGGGGAGTATCCGTACAAGCTCGAAAAGAGCGTCATACACGTTTTCTTTTTTGGGGGACGGGCGACGGGCGGATATCTCTCGTGTATCGGGATCTATCCAAGAAACGTATTTCTTTGCGGCGAGTGGGTACACAAGATTGACCTTGTATTCCGGCAGATACGCCGACAGCTTCGGTATCAGTCCGGAGAATCCGTGTGTCTCAATCTCGGTAATAACTCCGTCGCGCCGAATATCGGCAATATACCCGTTGGTCGGCACTTCGTGATAATCGTCATTGTCCTCAAAATACCGTTTCAGCGCAAGATGAAGAGTTTTCTCCTTGTATGTGCCGATGTTGAACCGCTGATGTACGTCAAAGGTCAGATCATATGTTATGTTGTAAAATCTTGCTTTGTTCAGTATCATATCAGTTATACTTCGCCTTCAACCATGTGAGAAGTGCGTCAATATCATTGTTGTCAAGCATTTTGCCACGGTAGAGGGAGTTCAGAAACTCGCCGATTGAGCCACCGTGATACTTTTCAACGAAGGTGTTGCTAAGTCGGTGGAGATATTCGTCCTTGTCGGCGATAGCTATATATGACCGTTCCTTGCCATTCTTGAAGGACTCGATAAATCCGCGGTCCTCAAGCCTGTTCAGAAATGATATAAGCGTGGGCACCTTCCAGCCGCGATCATTTCCAAGCACCTTCATCAGCTTTGAGGAGGTGGCAGGGGGCTCAAGACTCCATATTGCCATCATAACATCAAGCTCGCTTTCAGGCAGCTTTATGTCGTAGTTTACTTCCCGTGAGTGTTCTCTATCCATTTTTCAGCATCCTTTAGTTTTGATTATATTAATATTATACAACTGTCTAACGGATTTGTCAATGAAGTGCTCTTTGAAAACTAAAAAACCGACTCCAAGAAGGAATCGGTTTATGAGTAATATTAACTTGCAGATCATTCCCACATAGACTTAAGCGGATGAAGCTCGAGCTTGTCAACGGTTATATCCTTATCGGTATAGATGTCAAGCTTTGTGAAGCTGTAGTTGGGGGAAGCTTCGCGGTCAACAAGTGCGCTGTAGATCTTACCTCCGTCAAGGAAAAGCTCGGTGCTGAAGGTGTCAATAATGAGCGTCAGATCAATCTTTCCCGAAACGTAGGAAATGGGAGCTGTTCTGCCACCGCCGTATGTGAGAAGATTCTCTTTCATATCGAAATGCAGATTTGTTCCAAAAATAGAGATGTCAACTTCCGCATCGGTTGCATCACAGCTTAACTTCAAGAGATAAGGCTTAGGTTCAAGAGGAGTTGTGAAGCATCTGTTTGGCTTGACTTCGATGTTTTCGTGAGAAACAGTGCCGTCGTAAAGAGATTCAAACTCGGGGATTGGATCGCCGCAGAGATAGTAGAAATCGCCGTGCTTCTCGAGAGTGAGGTCGTAAGGTACGCTCATCTGCCCGCAAATAGGGAAGAGAAAGAACATTCCGTGCCACTGGTCCCAGTCAATTCTCACTCTGCGACCGCCGGGAAGTTCAGCGAAGGTGTGTCCCGCATAAGCAGAACTTGAATGGCTGAAGGAGAACGTCTCTTGAGAGGGGACGAATCCTTCATTTGTCATGTCGCCAACTATATAGCGGTTTCTTGCGCCGATCAGAACCCATTTGCGCTTGCCATCACTTGCTGTCATGGGGAAAAGATCCGGACATTCTTTGTCGCCTGTTATCTGAATTTCCTGAACCTTTTTCCAGTTGAGCAGATCATCGGAGCGGAATATGCCGAACATATCCTTTTCAAGATAGAGCGACATTATGTAAGTGTTCCACTCTTCGCAGAAGATAACCTGTGGATCGGTGCTTGTGTCAAGTATCTTCGGTACAACCGGCTCGCCATATTTGTGTATGGTTTTCAGCCCGTCTGTTGAGTATGCGAGATACTGGGCGAGAGGGGATGTGCCGGTGTAGTATAGCAGAATAGGATCGTCTTTGCCGTCCTTGAATCCAAGTATATTGTCTCTGTCAATAATAGCGTTTCCGGAGAATATTTCACCGTATTTGTCGGGCTCAAGTGCAGTTCCAAGCTCTGTCCAACGGATCATGTCGGAGCTTACCGCGTGATTCCAGTGCATATTGTTCCACTTGCTCTCACATGGGTTGTGCTGGTAGAACATGTGGTATTCGCCGTTATAGTACACAAGACCGTTGGGATCGTTAAGCCATCCGTTTTTGTGGTGAAGTGAACTTGGGGACGGAAACTTTCTTTATACAGATTCGGAATATCCATGGTGTCCGCTTCCGAATAAACAATTTTAACTTCAGGCTCGGTTTTTATCTCGATAGTCTTTCCCATGTAACGCTCCATGTCAACGTAAGCGGTGAAAATGGGCTCGGTCGGATTAAGCTTCACGTTAAGTGAATACACCATGTCTCCCTCGTTGAAGAAGCGGAACTTTATCTGCGGGGAGAATGTGCTTACGGGAAACACGAGATATCTGTGCTTTATTTCAATTTTCATAATATTCTGTCCTGCGCCCAATATTTTAGATATATTTTACTCCCAAATAGACTTGAGCGGGTGAAGTTCAAGCTTGTCGATGGTTATATCCGTGTCGGTGTAGATGTCAAGCTTGGTGAAGCTATAGTTGGGAGACACCGCGCGATCAACTATTCCGCTGTATATCTTACCGCCGTCAAGATAGAGCTCCATACTGAATTTATCAACGATAAGTGTAAGGTCTACTTTGCCGCAAACGTGAGAAATGGGCATTGTTCTTCCGCCTACACTGAGAAGATTCTCACGCATATTGAACAGAATGGTAACACCGAAAAGGGTCATTTCAAATTCAGCATCTTTAGCATCACAGTTCAGCTTCAAAAGATGGGGCGTTGGCTCAAGAGGAGTAATGAACTGTCTCTTCGGCTTCACTTCTATGTTTTCAAATAAAGCGGTACCGTCGTAGAGGGATTCTATTTCGGAAATAGGCGCGGTGCAGAGGTAGTAGAAGTCGCCGTGCTTCTCAAGGCTAAGTTCGGACGGGAAGCTCATTTGTCCGTTGATGGGGAAGAACATAATATTCCACTTTCCCCATTCCATGCGAACAATTCTTCCATTCGGGAGTCCGCTGAAGGTCTGACCTGCATAAGCACAGCTTGAATGACTGAGCGAAAAAGCTTCCTGTGAAGGAACAAACTGTCCGCTTGTCATATCTCCGACGAGATAGCGGCTTCTCGCACCCATCATTACCCATTTTCTCTTGCCGTCATCAGCTGTGAGAGGGAACAGATCGGGACATTCGTAATCGCCGGGAAACTGAAGCTTCTGTACAAGTTCCCAGTTAAGCAGATCGTCAGACTTCAGAATACCGAACATATCGTTCTCAAGAAAAAGCACCATTATGTAAGTATTCCACTCGTCGCAGAATATTACCTTCGGGTCGCGATTTGTGCCGATGATATTCGGAACGATGGCATTTCCGTATTTCTTGATTGTTTTCAGTCCGTCGGTGGAGTATGCGAGATACTGGGCGAAAGGAGATGTAGCTGTATAATATAGTGCAACTGTATCGTTTTCTCCGTCCTTCACTCCAAGCAGATTGTCCTTGTCAACAATGGCGCTTCCTGAGAACATTTCGCCTGTCTTATCGGGCCCGAGAGCAACTCCCATTTCAGTCCAATGGATGAGGTCGGGGCTCTTTGCGTGATTCCAGTGCATATTGTTCCATTTACTTTCGCATGGATTGTGCTGATAGAACATATGATATTCGCCGTTATAGTAAACAAGACCATTGGGGTCATTTTGCCAGCCGTTTCTCGTGGTGTAATGAACGAGAGGGCGGTATGTTTCCTTGTAAAGGTTCGGAATATCTACAGTATCGGATTCTGTATATACGATCTCAACCTCAGGCGTTGTAGCAATTTCAATCGTCTTGCCCATGTAACGAGCCATGTCAACATATGCATAGAAGGTAGGCTCAGTGGGATTGAGTTTAATGTTGAGATAATACACCTCATCACCGTCTTCATAAAAGCGGAATTTGATCTGCGGGGAAAAAGTGTTTACGGGGAACACAAGATATCTGTGCTTTATTTCGATTTTCATACTGAATTGTTCTCCATATTTGATATATAAAAATTGTATCACATCAAACCCGAAAATGCAAGTAGATGATATGGATGTAAAAGAAATAGTCAACAATTGCCCGTCTCAAAGCAAAAAACGTCAAATGAAAGTGTGGAGGACAGCACTGAATTCCAACAGACTATCGTATTTCGGCATTGTAATGCTGGGCACAACAAGCCTCGGTATTCTGCCGATCTATTATCGCACCGTAGACATTGAGATATCAGGTGAAAATCGTCATACTAAAGCATGATTTTACAGCGAAAGCATAAAAATTCCCGACCTTTGTTCGCACGCAGGTCGGGTTATCTTTTGTTTTTTGGTTGCGTCAAATACGCATTCAATCAGTTGTTTTGGCGAGAGAATTACTTCAGAAAGCTGCCGAAAATTCCTCTCACAACCTTCTTGCCGATTTCTCTGCCGATGGTGTTTGCGGTGCTGTTCACGGCTTTTTCAAGGACGCTTGTCTTTTTTCTGCCGGAGGACTTTTTTGCCTGAGTTTTGGCTTTGGTGGTCTTCTTTTCTTCCTTTTCCTTTGCTGCGGCTTCTTCCGCTGCTTCCTGTTCGGCTGCTTTTGCAAGCTGTTCGTATGCCGACTCGTTGTCCTGCTCTGCGGCATACTTGCTTTTGTAGATGCTGGCATTGACGACTGCCTGCAGCGTTGCATCATCTACCGCCGCCATACTGCTTCTCGGAGGAAGAATATTTGCTCTTTCAACCACAGTAGGAACACCGTTTTCGTCAAGCACGGAAACCAGCGCCTCTCCGGTGCCCAGTTCCTGTATTGCATCCACAGTTTTGAAGGCGGGATTTATTCTGAAAGACTTTGCAGCCGCGTTGAGTGCTTTCTGATCTGCGGGAGTATATGCTCTGAGCGCGTGCTGAACACGGTTGCCTATCTGACCGAGAACGCTGTCGGGTATATCGGTTGGATCCTGTGTGATAAACCACAAGCTTACACCCTTTGAACGTATCAGTCTTACGACCTGCTCAACCTTGTCTACAAGGGCTTTAGGTGCATCGTCAAAGAGAAGGTGGGCTTCGTCAAAGAAAAATGCGAACTTCGGCTTTTCGAGATCTCCTGCTTCGGGGAGCATATCGTATATTTCCGAAAGCATCCACAGAAGGAACGTTCCGTAAAGGAGAGGATGTTGGAAGAGCTCGGAGCATTCGAGAATATTCATCATACCCCTGCCGTCCTCCATGGAGAACTTTTTCCAGTCGGAGAGATCCAGCGACGGTTCTCCGAAGAATAATTCGCCGCCCTCGTCCTCCAGGGCAAGAAGCGCTCTTTGAATTGCACCGATCGACTGGGAGGATACGTTACCGTATTCAAGCTTGAAATCCTTTGCATTCTCGCCTACATAGTGAAGCATTGCTTTTAGATCTTTGAGGTCAACAAGCAAAAGCTGTTTATCGTCAGCAACTCTGAAAACGATTCGGAGAACGCCGCTTTGGGTGTCGTTGAGCCCGAGAAGTCTTGCAAGAAGCTCGGGACCCATTTCGGAGACCGTCGTTCTGACAGGGAGACCTTTTTTGCCGTAAACGTCCCAGAACTGCACCGGGTACGGCTTGTATTCAAAGTTCTCAATACCCATATTCGTAATGCTTCTGAGGATGTGCTTGTTTTCCTTACCGGCGACACACATACCCGAAAGGTCACCCTTTATATCGGCAGCGAATACGGGAACACCCATATCACTGAAGGATTCTGCAAGAACCTTTAATGTTACTGTTTTGCCCGTGCCTGTTGCACCTGCAATCAGTCCGTGACGGTTTGCCATAGAGGGCTCAAGATATACTCTTTTCGTGCCTGTTGCGAGCCATACCTTATGTAAATCTTTTTGATACATATTCTTCTCCTGACACAATTGCAATTTATTGGTTTTCTTTCTTTTGCTCGGTGATGATCAGCCCGCTTTCGCTTATATTCACGGCAAGCTCGCTGCGATTGCGAAAGCCGGGACGGTTCTTCAAACAAGATGAAGTGACCCGAAAAATCGATAGATTTCATATGGAGCCGACCGATACGTCCGCCAAACAGAGGACTCTTTGCGCAGAGTACTTCTTTTTCCTTAAAACTGAAATACAAGCACAGGGCGTTTTTCAAGGTTCACCTTATAACACAACGACTCTTCTTTACTGCAATCAAAGTAATTAACTATCAAGTTAATTGTACAATACAATTTGAACTTTGTCAATAATTCCACCTGATATTCAAATCCTTTTATCGTTCGACGATCAACATGCAGAACAAAAACAATAAATACAGGGATTACTTCGCAAAAATCGTGCAAATAAATGATGTTGTATTTGATTTGTTGGTTGATGTTAAAAAGAATGATGCGAATCAGTATGTGTATACAATAAGATTAATAGAAAACAAAAAAATCAAGGAATCCCCTAAACAGAGAGGACAAGCTCTCCTGAAAAACTCGGGCAATGCCTTGACTGTTAACAGCATATCACGTTCTGTTTCGGAATTCAACCCCGGTGCTGAAGATGTAACACAAATGCAACAAAACAAGTTCTCTGTGTCTGAACCACCGCAATGCAAGCATTGCAAGCAGTTGCATAAGGTGATTCGAGTTCGTTTGTCAAGCGGCAACTGCCATACAGCTTCTCAATCTGTGAAGACACAAAAAAGGACTAACACCTAAAAGAGTGATGTTCTTAGCGGATAAATTACAATATTACAGCTTTGCTCTGCAGTAAACAAATAATTAGTCCCGACAGTTTTTAAGTCTGTCGGGGCTAACAATTCAATAAATTGGAAATTAGAATACTCCCTTATTGTACTTTTTTTGTACTACAACAATAAAACCTATACCAATCACCAAGCCTATGATAAGTATAGCAACGGCAAGAATGGTCAAATTTTCAAACAGTCCTATAATGGCACTGAGTAGCATAATAATTGCGATAACAAGCATTGCTTTTCCAAAGGCTTTTCCGTAGGCTGATTTATCTGTGACTTTGGTTTGGTGGTAATCGTGAATTAAATCCGTTTTACCCTTGTAAATTGCAATACCCAATACCGTAAACAGAGCTGCAACCAGAAACATAATAATGGAATACACTAACATATTGATACCTCCACAAATTCTTATTTATTGTTTTGTTTATCGCCGGTTTCGCTTTTGTATTACAA
>JAGBGV010000251.1 GCA_017935805.1 Clostridia bacterium
AAGAAGTTGACCAGAAGCTCAAGGGCATCATGAAGAACATCTTCGATGCATCCATTAAAGCTGCTCATGACTACGATCTCGGTGACGACCTCGTTGCAGGTGCAAACATCGCAGGCTTTATCAAGGTTGCTGATGCTATGCTTGCTCAGGGCGCTTGCTAAGCTGCATAAGACAAAAATAAAACGGAGAGTAAAATCTCCGTTTTTTTGTTATTCTTTAATTAGCTCAATCACCGGTGCAAGGTTTTCTTCGCTCACACAGCTTCCGCCTTCGTTAAGCATATGAAGAATAGCGCGATCATCCTCTGTTTGCTCTGCCTTGCCGTTTATCTGCTTTGTGAGGATCTTTTTCATGATCTTCATCATAAACTTGTTCATTCCGCGGAGCTTGTTCATGTCAAATCCGCCCTGCAGAGTGAACAGCGGCAAGTCCTTTGGTAACTTGTTCATCTTACGCACCTCTGGCATCTGTGATCCGCAGGTCCCAAGGCACACACCGCACACCAGCGATATGTTGTACAGCTTTGAAGCTTCGCCGTAACCCTTTACCATACTCGCCATAAGCCAACCAAGGTAAACGATTTCTGTTCTTTCCGTCAAATTCTGCTTTGCTTCCTCAAGGGAGTACGCGGGTAGACCCGTTTTCTCGCCAAGGAGTCTCGCGTATTCAGCGGTATATCCTGTATTTGATGTGTAAACTATTGCTTTGATGTTCATATCACAACTCCATTACAAATAGAAATTGACTAAAAGACAAATAATTTATACAGCAACCATCCCACAAAGAACAAAAAAAGTAATATTGTCGCACATAAAGTAAATTTTTCAAGTCTATTTGGTTTATATGTTGTTTCTTGCTTAATAGGAACAATATAAGCTCCCCAAATTAACGGGTTTAATATCGCATAACAAGCGAGCAAGTCAATACTCAATATTGGCAATTTACTATTCCAACTGTCTATTGTTATGCCACCTCTACGACTAATAGGAAGTTCAAAAGGCTCACAAGGCATTTCGGGAACAAACATCATTATCAATGCCATCACAAGAATGACAGTTGAAATGATGTAGAGTACCAAGCTGTGTACAGTAAGCTTCTTTCTGTCATCTACCTTAACATACTTATTATGCAATCTCTCGCTTGAGCAAATCAACAATTTTCTGAGAAACATATTGTTAACAATAATATATCTTTTATATATTCTTACGCTATACGCCCAAGAAAAACCATACGTCACTACGTAAGATATCAAAAATGAGGTAGCAAATACAATCCAATCAAGAACATCCTTCATCTTTTATCATTCCCTCACAACAGCGATCTTTTCTACACCGTAATACTCAAACGCGCGCACAGCAGTCTCGTCGATCCTCTCGCCACATACTATGATCGGCACAGCAGGAGGACATCCTACAGTTGCGTTTGCCAAAATTCTTCCGACTGATTCACCGGCAGATACTACTTCGGCAGGTGATAAAACAGCCTCTCTGACAGACATAACACGCTCTGCAGCACCGAACTTCGGAGGTTGTTCATCTATAGCCTTGCGTTTCGGTATCTCCACAAGCGTATTAATCAGCCGTGCAAGTCCGTCGAGTCCAATCTCGGGTGTAAACATCATCACGCAGTAGTCCGGGTCAGCAAATTCGCACTCCACCCCACGCTCACGAAGTATCTGTGCAAGCTTAAATCCTCTGTATCCGTAGGATTTTGGTGCAATTGTCAGCTTCAATGGCTCATCTCCGCAAAGAGTATAGCCGTTTATGATCAGTTGTTCGCGCAATGCACCGACATTTGAGACAAAGCTCGCCAGCTTTTCTTTGTACCCGTCAGCGATATATGCGTTCGACATATCAAGCGACTGAAGTATCAAATATGACGGGCTTGTCGATCCGAAAAGTGCAAGTGCATCCTTAGCTCTCTCCACAAAAACAGGAAAAGTATCCTTTGATACGTGGAGATATGCACCGCCTGTCAACACAGGCAAGGTCTTGTGAGCAGAGTCGCAACACATATCAGCCCCAAGATCAATTGGGTGGCGAGATTCGGGAAGAAATTTCAGATACGCCCCATGTGCATTGTCAATAAGGAGCAATACACCGAATCTTCGGCATACCTTTGCAATCTCCGCTACGTCAACCGTGTTGCCGAGATAGTCAGGGCTCGTGAGATACACAGCGGTAGGTCGCTCTTCGGCATTTTGAAGTATTGTCTCAAGCTCATCACCGCTGATGCTGCACGAAAGATAGCTTTTCTCTTCTCTCGGGTATATCCAGCGAACCTCAAGATCAAGTAATGCTGCCGCACTGATGAAGGTTTTGTGCGCATTTCTGCCTGCAAAAACTATAGCTCGCCTGCCTTGTTCTCGAGCGTATAGCGCAGTAAGATACAGCATGGCACGAATACACAATGACGATCCCTCAGTGGAATAAAAGGTATCTGCACCAAACAATTCCCCGGCGTTTTGCTCACTCTCACGAATGATGCCATCCGCTTCGTAAAGGCTGTCAGCACCGCAGATCTCCGTTATATCGAAAGATTCAAAGCCAAGCAAGCTCTCACCCTTATGTCCGGGCATATGTAGCCGCAATGTTTCGCTTTCTCTATACCCCTTGACAAAATCAACAATGGGAGTGTTCATCACTCGTCCTCGCCCATCATTCGGTGGACAGCAACCATTATCGCGCATTCCATTCTCTTCTTGAACAGCTCGCATCCGTATTTGTAAACGCCCTTGACTGAGCCTGTTGAATGATATGCATTTGCCGCACAACCGCCGGAGCAATACAGTCTTGCCCAACAGTCGCGGCATTCGGGACGTGCGTACACATTGCATGAGCAGAACTCGTCCTGAATGGCAGTATTTGATACACCGTTCCAGATGTCACCCAACTTGAATTTCTCTTCACCAACAAACTGGTGGCAGGGATAGAGGTCACCCCAAGGCGTTACTGCCATGTATTCTGTGCCGGATCCGCAGCCGGAAATTCGCTTGTAGATGCAAGGTCCGCCAGTGAGGTCTATCATGTAATGGTAGAATGTGAAGGGTCTTCCCTCTTTGTCGCGCTCGATCATAAGCTCTGCCAGTTTTTCGTACTGGTCGAGAATGATAGGAAGATCTTCTTCTGTCAGCTCGGAAGGGTCTCCGGGAGCACACACAACAGGCTCCATGCTCAATTCTGTGAAGCCAAGGTCAAGCATCTGCTCGATATCCTTGAGGAAATCGGGATTTGCATGAGTAAAGGTGCCGCGCATATAGTAATCCTTACCGTTACGCGCCTCTACAAGCTTTTGGAACTTGGGAACGATTCTGTCCCAGCTTCCGTTGCCTGCATAGTCCACGCGGTATCTGTCGTGTATCTCTTTACGTCCGTCAAGGCTAAGCACCACATTGCTGCACTCGCGGTTTGCAAAGTCTATCACATCGTCATCGATTAAGAGTCCGTTTGTTGTGAGAGTAAAGCGGAAGTTTTTGCCCTTTTCCTTCTCGATACTGCGGCAGTAAGCAACAAGTTCCTTTACCATATCGAAATTCATAAGCGGCTCACCGCCAAAGAAGTCAACCTCAAGATTGCGGCGATTGCCGGAATTTTCGATAAGAAAATCCATTGCGCGCTTACCCACCTCAAGGCTCATTACTGCGCGATCTCCGTGATACTTACCCTGGCTTGCAAAGCAATATTCGCAGTTGAGGTTGCAGGTGTGAGCAACGTGCAGACAAAGTGCCTTTACTACGCCTGACGTTTTCTGTTTCAGCTCACCCGCCATAGGCTCAAAGGTATCCGGCGCAAACAGCTTTCCGCTTTCCTTGAGCGATGCGACCTGGTCGTAGCATTCTTCTATATCTTCCACGCTGATATCGTCTCGTCCGCTGTACTTTTTTGTCATCTCGCAGATAACTGTCTCGCGGTCGTTTTCCTCGAACATTGCGATAATGTCGTAAGCCACCTCGTCAACAACGTGAACAGAGCCGGAGCAAATGTCCAGCACAATATTATATCCGCCAAGCTGATACTGATGTATCATTTTTTGTACTCCTTTTATATAGATAAAAATGCCGCCATATGTAATAATACGGCGGCACTCAGGTTTTTGGAATTATTTGTTTTCCTTCTTTTCCTTGCTTTCGCACTTCTGGTTTGCGATACCGCAGCTGGTCTTGCAAGCGGACTGGCAGGATGTCTGGCATTCGCCGCAACCACCGTTCTTTGCGCTGTCGCAGAGATTACGTGTTTCGAGAGTCTTGATATGCTTCATAATAGATTATCCTCCGTATGATTATCATAAGTACAATGTATTATAGCATTTTTACGCAGTAAAGTCAATAGGCGTCAAAAAATAATTGCGTTTTTTGTGTTGCACATCAATAGCTCTGCTTGACTCAGCTTACTTATCAGCGGTAAAGTCGATTACCCATTCCCCTTCAACAGTTAACGCCACGCGGTTGACTCTTATTACAACCTCTTCTCCATAGGTTACGTCTAGAACCTTCTCTGTCGAAAGGCCTCCCGAGCCGAGAATTTTGCAATGATGGTAAGCTATGGGCTCTCCCCTTTCCTCGAACCAATCACTCCAATATATCGCGGATGTTCTGTTCCCGTATTTTCTCTCTTCAATGGGATACTTCTTCGCACCAAACTCAAACTCCACATGAAGCTTTGATAACGGCATATCAAACGCAGGCTCCGGTAGGTCGGTTGTGATAAACAGATCATAATAGCCCGTATCCTCGTTTATTATCGTTTGGATACTCTGTGCTCTAAGCTTTATTCCATGTTCGTCGATCAACAGTCCGCCGTTTGGCAGCTCCTCTCCCGCGATAGTTCCTCCAAGCTCAGGCACGGTTATAGTACAAGAATCGGGAGTATTCTTCATAAACTCGAATGATATCTCGACTCCGTCGAATTCGATCTTTGCAACCGGTGCTTCCAAAGGTCTATCAAGGAACATAATCGTTTCCTGAATGAATTCGAGAGAGCCGTAAATTCCGCTTTCCTTTTCTGACTCAGGAATTCTAAGACTGCCTCCTCGTGTTGAATGTGAATAATAAATGTTACCAAGAGTGTCGGTAACTCTCATTCCTTCCTTTGAGTAATAAACAATACTGCTATATTTTGCCCAGTACATTAAATCTTCGCAGATTGGGTCGAGAATTACGTCAAAAATAACATACGGACTGTAATCTGCCATTGGGAATGCAATCACGGTGATTCCGTCTTTCGCAGGATATGAATAATTCGCCCATTCGGTATCATCAATAGATCGCATTGTGGCGGTGTAATTCTTCTCGTCCCAAGTCAAAGTATAATCCCCCGCGCCGTCAACTATCGCATACCCCTGATATCTAGTGAAGTCACTGCTGCTCCCTTTCTTGATGGGATCAAGCGCATATTTCACATCGTCCTTGCCCGTAAGATAAATTGGAGCCGTCTTCTGGGGATCATTCCACATATCGCCTGCTATATCCTTATCAACGATGAGAGTGACGATCCACTCTCCTGCGTGCTCTCCCTCTGTCACAGGAATGAAGGACATCGCTTCAATATGGAACCAGTCGACTCTTGTGCGCTCCTTCAAGGTGTAAACCTCAGCACTATTTGCTTCTACAAGCCCCATGCCGGGGATATATACCAAATAATCGAACACCTGCACGGCGGCAGTTATCAGCGCGAGAAGAACACACATAATAATAGCACACAGCAAAATTGTTCTTTTTACGCTTCTGTGCTTTACCGGAGCATCTATTTCTTTTGAATTTCCAAATGATTCCATCACCGCCAGCGTTTCCCGCTTTAGCGTTTCAGGCGGGGTTATTTTCAGATCGTCTTTATTTGATAAACTGATGTCTCTCATATTTTCTCCTCCTTTTCAGAAATCGAATTGTAGATATTCAGCTCAAGTTCCTCCGCAAGTGCACGGCGAGCTCTGGTAAGTCTCATTCTGAGTCCAGCCTGAGTCATATCAAGCATTCCTGCCGTCTCCGCAATGGAATATCCGCACACCGCTGTAAGATAAAGAGGCATACGGTATTTCTCAGGCAGAGATAACAGAGCCTGCATTACTTCCGTGGTGTCATTATCTACGGCAGGTACTGTGCTTGGTATCTCCTCCCAGACTTTGCGCTTTCGTATGATATCAGTGCAACGGTGGATAGCACAACGGATAAACCACGCTTTCTCGTGTTCTGAGCCACTCACTACCCTCGGTGGGTGCTCTATCCAATACAGGAATACGTTTTGATACGCATCATCTGCAAGGGAAACGTCTACGGTAGCTAAACGCACGTAACAAACACGGTACACTATTGTGCCGTATTCTTCTATTACACGTTCTGCTTCACTCGCATATGTCATATATCTACCTCCTTTTGCTTTGTCTGACTATATTCCGGAATTTGTCCTGACATAACAAATACGCAACAGACTTCCCTTTTGCAACAAATAAATAATAATATTTAGTAAAATTATACACCACTTCCAAGCCTATATCAATATTCACTCCTAAACCTTCCCGGATCTGAATATAATAGAGCAGATCAAAATGCGGCAGGTGTGTCAAATGAACGAAAATATCAAATACAGATCAGGTAAAATTGTCTCTCAAAGCGTTGATGAAAAGCAATTGAGGATTCCCTCAACATCTTGCGGGCTAACATCAGAGGAAGCAGAAACCTCGAGAAACAGATTCGGAAAAAACTCCATGACAATGCGTAAGCGGGCAGGATTCTTTCGGCAGTTTCTACGCAATCTGAATGACCCCATAATAAAAATTCTCATATGCGCACTGGTTGTAAACACTGCATTCATGTTTTCCGACATGAACTGGGCAGAATCTATCGGAATCGCCGCTACTGTGTTGATCTCTACTCTTGTTACTACGGTATCAGAATACTCCTCAGGTGCATCCTTTGATAAGCTGTACTCCACCCTCGGGGATAGCATATGTCATGTACTCCGTGACGGTGAGGTGCGTGAGTGCTCGGTATCCGACATTGTTCGATATGATCTCGTATACCTCTATCCCGGCGACACGGTTCCCGCTGACGGAATACTGCTTCGAGGAGAGGTGTCATGCGACGAGTCACCGCTGACCGGCGAGAGTAAGAAAGTTGCAAAAATAGTTGACATTGCCGCCATAAACTCACTGCGGAGAGGTGCGGATTACGAACTCTGCACAGG
>JAGBGV010000023.1 GCA_017935805.1 Clostridia bacterium
CCAGTGCGGAACAGTGGTTTATGCGTGCTGTTCATCGGCTGCCCGGACGGATTTATCCTTATTATCTGTTGGCTAATCTATATGCGGAACCGGAGTTTTACCGACGCGACAAATTGGAACGGATGGTGAGGACGGTCCTGGAGAAAGAACCGAAAGTTCAATCGACTGCTATTAAGCAGATGAGGCGGAAAGCACGGGAATTATTAAAAAATAGTGATAACTAAAAGGACTTTTTGATTAAGAGCCTCTTTTTAAAAAAGAAAGGAGATGAATATGAAATAGAGGAGGAGGAAATATCAGAATAAATAGATAAATTGTTTGTTTTTTCTGCGGTGAGTGGCTTTCCGAAAAAAAGTAGAACTAAGAATATAATTATATAATAAAGAGAAAAATGAAAAAAATAAAATTAGCTTGTATTGCTGTATTTGCTATGTTTACAGGGTACAATATATACAATTCTCAAAAGTCTGATATTTTATCTGATTTGTATTTGGATGACATTGAAGCAGAAGCTCATATGATTGGATGTGAATCATCCTCAGGTAGTGTCCTTTATTATTGCATAGATTGGAGTGTTGTGACAATTTGTAATTGTGCAACATCTCATTCAGGACATGCAAAGAGTTCATGTCCTAATACTATGTGTTAATTATGAATGGAATAGGGGTTGAATTATTGAATAGAGTATTCAACTCCTATTCAAAGAAAAAGATTAGTGTATGAAAAGGAAAATTATATATATTATTTGTCTTTGTATAGCTGTGAATTTGTTTTCTTGTTCGTCTCCGAAGGATGTTCATTTGGTATTTGATCAACATATTGATTTAACTTTTGAAAGTTTGGAAGCGGATGATTTGTTTTTTAAACCTCTTTGTATAGAGGCTTTTGACTCTTTGTTATTGGTATGTGATCCTACAGAACAAGGTCTTTATGCATTATATAATTTAAATACAAATAAGATTGTTTGTAAGGGAGGTATAAAGGGAAGTGGCCCGAATGATTTGATCGCCACCTGTATTGTAGATAAGATAAATAATGATTGTTTCCAAGTTGTAGATGTTTCAAATAGAAAGATTTTGTTTTTTAATGTAACCAATATAATGAAAACAAAAGACTTTGTTCCGTACGATAACATTCCTTTTAATTTAGTGGGAGATGCGGGAAAAGCTATGCAGGTTTTATATCAGGCGGATGATTCAGTTTATGTTGGATTGGGAACAACAGATGAAGGGAAATACTTGGTTTATAATCGTGATACGTGTAAATATTGGGGAACTTATCCAGAAAAGGAAAAAGTACAAATAGATCCATATTGGGTTCACCAAGGTGTCTGTCATATTGATAGAGAAAGAAAGTTGATATTATACCATAGCCCTTTTGGCTTATATTATGAACTATTATCACTTGATGGAGATAAGTTAATTCCGTTGTTTACTGAATTTTTTTCACATTCTTATAGAGAAGCAGGAAATGAATGTATAATTACAGATGAAACCTCTTGTGGTATAAACCATGCAGAGATAACGAAAGATGGAGTCTTTTTATTATTTTCGGGACGTACGATGAAAGATTCACCTAAAATGTTTTTTTATTGTAGAAAAATTCTATTTGTAGGGTTAAATGGTGAACATAAAATAGAATATCAATTAGATAGAGATATAGCAATGATGGCAATAGATGAATCAAGACGTAAGATCTATGTTATATGGGGCGTAAAACGAAGCGGTTTATTTGTTGGTCGGGGAAATGTGCTAAAACGCTTTGCGAGTCAATGGGTTAGGGGAGTGGCTTGAAATTGGCGTGAAAATTCCAAGCGGTTTTTCTTTTACACGGTTCTTACATCTGCTTTACAATAATGGGCGATTTGGCCTGAAAGCGGACTCTATTCTTTACATTCGCTACTCAGATTGCGTAATATAGGGCAAGAATGGCTTTTTTTATAGTGTTGTATCGCCTCCTATTGTTGTGGATCTCATGCTATCCGTAGAGATGGGATCTATGATTTACAGGAGGTTTTCCATGCTCCGCAATGAAAAAATTGTTCAAAATATTCCAAATAATGATTATATGGAATATTTTGGCTACCTTTGTCGGTGAAATGAGTAAGGTTATACACGTACATCTGATATGCCCTATCTCAGGGGTGAAACAGAGGGACTGGTACTTCGCCAGTATCTCTGCGGTCTACTCCGTATTGACGTCTGAACAAATAGGGGCATCGAAGAGCTATCTGCAGCACGCCGGTTTGTCGGGAAACGGCACGGTGATAACTAAAAAGGCTATAATTAAGCAGTCTGCGTATATCCGAGGGCGTAGGAACAGCAAGGATTAGAACGATACAATAACGCTGTTAAAATAGTTTTCGTGCGTTATTCATTTTTATGCTGAAGGGAGCGGTTTTCGCTCCCTTTTTTGGTTAGGGATAGGTTTAGGGATAGTGTTTAGGGATAGTGTACTCGAAATGTTTAGGGATAGGTTTAGGGATAGATTTCCGTTTTTTTTGAGGGGAGTATTTCATGGGATAGCAACCCAAAAGCTCAATATAACCAAAAAATACGGCAATATACAAGTAGGAAAATACCCATCACTTTTTAACTTGATTTTGTGGCGTAATATTTTGCTTTTCAGTATATTGCCAATGTTTAAGTCCTTGAATTGCCTAAACTGCGTGTGCGTGCTGCATATATAGGGCATTCTGCGTATATACGCGCATACCGCATTGAGTTATTCGAGGTGTATAACGCCCACTATGCGAGCCATGCCGGTTATCTCATCCTTGGGAATGTCGAATGGGGGATAGTCTTTGTTTTCGGATATGGCTTTGTAGCAATCCTCATCGCTTCCCGGCATAAGTCTTTTTACAATGAGTCCTCTGTCGATGGTTGCAATAAGGTGACATTTGTTCCATTCAATATATCGGGAGTGGTTTATGATGGAGCAGGCGATTATGTCGCCGGGATAGAATTTGGGTATCATGGAGTCCCCAAACACCTCAATCATAAAATCTACTCCAAGATACCGAAATTTAGGTATTACATAGTATGCCAATACATCCCTCTCCTTGATGGAGAAGTGTTCGTTAGCAAAGCCACCAATTGCTCTTTCGGATACTAAAGGAATTGCGCCGGGTGTCCTTTTAGTGGTTTCGGTGAATGCTTCAAGCATTGTCTCCATACCACTGCCGGTTGCGAGCTGTCTCGTCTTCGCTGAGATCACCGCTGGCTTTGATCTCGGCTCGTTGAGCATATCGCCCTCTCCAGTCAATAACCAATCAGCAGAAATACCTGCGCAATTTGCGTATATTAATTCTGCGTCAAATGTCTCCCGTGTTATCCAAGAGTTTATAGTTTGGGGCTTCACCCCTAACATATTTGCAAATTGAGCTTTATTTCCATTACAATAATGGGAAACGAGCTCCTTAATCATTGTTGCCTTGTCCATATTAGATACTAAAATAAGCGAAATGCGATAAAATAATCAGCAAAATGCTTTGTCGTTTGACGCAAAGTGCTTATCTTTGCGGTGTGGTTAAGATGTTACCACCGCGCCAAAGATACGAAAAAGGCGTGAGATTAACGAATTTTAGAACTATTGAATATGCAAGAAGCGAACGAAACAAAGAAAATGACCAAAGAGGAGATACTTGAAATCTTCAAAAGCGAATACAAGAGCGTACTTCGCCAGTACGAGCGCCGGGTCGAGAAATACACCCTCAAGATGAACGAGGACTATGAATACTTTTTCCGCTGGCACAGCGGAGATATGTATGTGGCAACCGTGAACCTCCAGGCTGTCCGGTCACTTCGCCCTGCCACTTCATGGGATGACCTTGGCAAGATCGAGACTTGGCTTACCCATCAGATCCAGAACATCGAGCTGACCCTTATCGAAGGAAGTCAGACCCCCTCAAGCACAAACATGATGATGAATGCTGCGGAGGTACTCAAGCGCGTCGCCATGCAAGAACTCCGTCAAAATCTCCAGAGCCTTCTTATGATTGTAACCTACAACAAATGATTATATGATGAGAACAATAGCTGAAATTGAAGAGGAAATTAACATTCTGACAGCCGCCGTCAAAGAATTAAGACAAGCCGAACTGTTGAACTCGAGCAGCAAAGAGAATGCCGAGCAAATGGCGCTTGAGGAGATACGCCAATGGGCAAACGGAAGCCATGCCCATTTATCGCAAGCACCGGGCTATGCACGAGGATATAAAGATGGTATCGGTCAAGCCAAGGAGATAGTCTGCAATATCCTTGAGCGATATTTCGGAGAAAAAGAATAAGGGTTAGACCCAAGAGAGGGCGATCCTCCGGCAAGAGAGCCGGTTAAAGCCGAAAGGCAAAACAAATTTTTCCACTCCCCGGTGTTGCCAAATTTCACCGGGGAATCAGGGAGGGCCGGATGCCAGATCTTCGCGACCTGTAGCCGCCGATGAGCGGTAGAGAGGTTCGACTCCTCTCCCTCCCACCAATCATCAACATTAAGAATCATAGAGTATGGCAAAGCATTTCATCAAGGCAAATCCCGACAAGCAGCTTGATAATCGTTTGCGTGCCGCTTTGGGATCAATCCTCCACACTCAGACTGCGGTCAAGGCCGCGCTGGATCAAGCCGAGGGGTTTATGACCGAGGCAGAACTTGCAAACTCCCGATCATACTGCCACTTGTGCCAGTATGACGCGCAGTGCGAAGCAATTTTTCAGACACTGTGCCAAGAATTAGGGAATAAAAACGACAACACCAAACAGATGTAATCATGAAGAAGCAGATATTGACAGACAACGAGACCAAGACCTTTCTGATGAAGGCTTTTGGATGCACCCGTCAGCAGGTGTGGAGGGCGCTCAACTTCGAGCGCAACAGCGAGAAAGCGCAGCGTATCCGTATCCTTGCCCTCAAGCGAGGCGGCAAGCTGACCGAGGGGTATGTTCCTCAGTGTGAGACGGTCCACAATACCGCTGACTGCACAATGGAACAGACATTCGGCCCCCGGGTAAAGATAGTTGCGGACCGCAAAAGCAACGAGGTCAAGGTGTTTGTTGACGGCGCCGAAAAGGAAAGATATAACATATCGAGCATCCCCGAGTTCATGCAGCTTCAGAATGAGGTTGAACAAATGGCGGCTGCACTCTAACCTATAAACGACAATGGAGTATTACGGCAAAATAGCCTGCATCTCTTATATTGACCTGATCCGGGAACCTAACCCGATAATGTCGAAGCCAAATTATAAATGGCTCAAAAGAGAAGGCAAAATAAACGTGGTACGTCCGGGGAAAGGTTTAGGATGCTATGCTCTCGTGGAAATAGCGACCATGCCGCAAAGGTTTCAAGACAAAATAAAAGACAAATACGGAGATATGAATTCAGAGATACTCAGAATGTGGTTTGCAAGCCACTTCCATATCGATGCAGAGGCACGGGGCTTTTATACCCGGTTCCGTTTTGAGGACGGCAGTGCGTTACCACCCGAGCACATAAATGAGTACACGGTCAACGCTTCGGCTATACAGGCTGTGATCGATGTGATGGCGGACACCGTGATAATGCGCCGTGCAATGAAAGGCGGTCCGGTAAACTGGAATGAGCTTGCGGGAGCCATCAACTATTACCGTGAGGAGTTCGGTCACACGCTGCCTATGAGCGTCAACCGTTTCAAGAAAAAGGTCAATGACTTCAAGGCACAGGGCTATGAGAGCCTTATAAGCGGCAAGTTCCGGAACCAGAACCGGCGTAAGGTCACACATGACATAGCCGACCTTATAAGAGGACTTGCAGCTATGGCGGAGCATCCGTTTGATACGGTTGTCGCCGAGATGTACAACCAGTTCGTGACCGGAGACCTTGAGGTCTTTAATCCTGAAACCGGGGAAGTGTTCAATCCGGATGACTTCACTAACAAGGAAGGCAATCCTGTGGTGTTGAGCAAAGGCACCATCGCCAATTATCTCAAGCAACCCAAGACCAAGGCGCTTTTGGCTCAGGTGCATCAGACACAGTTTGATTTCAACAACTCTAACCGGCCGTATCATTTGCGTATGAGCCCGAATTTTGCTTTCAGCAAGATCTCGGCGGATGACCGCGACCTTCCACGGCCGATGCACGACGGGAACAGCGTGCACGCCTATTACGTGAGCGATGTGGCAAGTGGAGCGGTGATAGGTTACGCCTACAACCGCAGTAAGGACAAAGACCTGTTTCTGGACTGTGTGCGCAATATGTTCCAGACGATAGACCGGAACGGATGGTATATGCCGGCGCAGATCGAGGTGGAGCACCATCTGGTAAACAAATTCACCGACGGTCTTATGCAGGCCGGGGTTGTGTTCCCGCTGATCCGGTGGTGTAATCCGGGCAACTCGAGGGAGAAGCGTCAGGAGCATGTCAACCGTGCGAAGAAGTATGGTGTGGAGAAACGCAGCCAGCAGAACATAGGCAGATGGTATGCCAAACTTGAAGCCAACCGCCCGAAGGTGGAGAAGGTGTACGATGAGCTTAACAACACATACCGGGTGCCGACATACAGTTATGAGCAACTGGTGGCCGATGACATTGCCATGATAAACGAGTATAACGCTCAGCTTCATCCCAATCAGAAAAAATATCCCGGGATGACAAGATGGGATGTGCTGTGTCGGTGCCAGAATCCGGATCTGTCCCCGATCGACAAGGCGGTGCTGTACCGTTTTATCGGAGAGCATACCGAAACAAGCATCAAGCAGAACGCCTACCTGACAGTACAATACAACCAGTACAGGCTTTCAAGCCCGGAAATCATCGGCAAGCTCGAGGCGCGCAACTATAAGGTGGATGCGTACTGGCTTCCAGACATTGAGGGCAACATTGCCGAAGTGTATGTCTATCAGAACGGGCGTCTTATCGACACGTGCCGGAAGGTGGAGAGGTATAACGAAGCCACAGCCGAGCAGACCGATGCAGACCGGGAGGCATATATCGAACAGGCTAAATATGTGGCCCAGTTTGACTCTATGGTAAAGAAAAACAAGATACACAGGCTCGGTATCACCAGGCATGAGGTGGCGGCCGCAGTCAGGGAGGCTCAGGCTGTCCCGGTCGCAATCCCGGAACCTGAAAACTATCTTGATTATTCGGAATATATGAATGTTGAAAGTTTCGCAGCGGAAGCCGAGAACAGAATTTGAACAATATTAAAACAGCATAAAAATGGAGATCACAAACGAAATCAAAAAACGCATAGCTGGTGCCATAGTCGCCGACAGGGATAATTATCCGAGTGACAACCGCCACGCAACGGCGCTGGGCATTGCGCCCAGCGTGTACAACGCGATAAAGAAAGGCAACTATGACCGTCAGGTCAGCGATGCCAACTGGATAGGCATTGCCCGCCGTTTAGGGGTTCAGCTCCGGGATGAAATGGAATGGACCGCAGCCATGACTCCGACCTACGCCTTCATCAGCAAGCAGCTCGAGGTGTGTCAGCAAAGCAGCCTGAGCGCCATTATGTGCGATATGCCTAACATAGGCAAGACCTTCACGGCGAAGGCATACGTCAAGTTGCATCCCCATGCGGTTTATATAGACTGCTCACAGGTAAAGACGAAAATCAAGCTCATACGACTTATGGCAAAGGAATTCGGCGTGGGTTCATACGGCAGATACGGCGATGTCTATGAGGATCTGGTGGCTTACCTGCGCACCATAGACACCCCGCTGATCATCCTCGACGAGGCGGGAGATCTCCAGTACGAGGCATTCCTTGAGCTGAAGGCATTATGGAACGCCACCGAACGCTGCTGCGGGTGGTACATGATGGGCGCCGACGGGCTGCAGGAGAAGATAACACGTGCCATAGAGGGTAAGAAGGTGGGTTATACCGAAATGTTCAGCCGTTACGGGGACACATACAGCAAGGTCACTCCGGATGACGCCAAGGAGCGGGAGAAGTTCATGAAGGCACAGGCTGCAATCGTCGCCAAGGTCAACGCTCCGGCAGGATCAGACATTGCCAGGATCGTAAACGCCTCCAAAGGCGGGTTACGCCGTGTCTATACTGAAATAGAAAAGATAAGGAGGGCAGGGGCATGAAGCTGAAACGAGCATATAGCCCCGGGGAGATCCTGAACATGAGGATTCCGAGCTACGAATTCACCGGACAGTGGTATGCCGCTATCGGCAACCCCGCCAAAAGCGGCACATGGATAATATGGGGCGCCAGCGGCAACGGCAAGACCTCGTTCGTGATGCAGCTTGCCAAATACCTCTGCGGCTTCGGCAAGGTTATTTATGACAGTCTGGAGGAGGGCACGAGCCTGTCATTCCAGAAGTCACTGAAGCGTCACGGCATGGATGAGACCCGAAAACGCCTTATGGTACTTGACCGGGAACCGATGGAACAACTCAGTGAGCGTCTGAGCCGCAAAAAGAGTGCGCCGATCGTGATAATAGACTCCTTCCAGTATAGCGGACTCAGTTATCAGTCATATTGCGAGATGAAGGAGCGGCACTCCAACAAACTGTTAATATTCATCAGCCATGCCGATGGTATGAAACCGGAAGGCCGTCCGGCCAAGAAGGTGGAATATGACGCGGATGTGAAGATATTTGTCAGCTGCTTCAAGGCTATGTGCAAGAGCCGTTTTCTTGACCATCCGGGCGAACCAATCACCGTATGGGAGGAGGGGGCCACAAAAGCATTACTCGATGACGGACAAAAGAGCGATGAGGCGTAAAAACCTCCTGTATAAGCTACGTAAGAGGGGAATCAGATGCGACACGAAAGCACGCTGCATAGAGTACCCCTACGGCGAGGATCCTGCCCGGATCCCACAGATCCGGCGCTTGGTAAGAGAATATAATTTTAACATTCAATTCATAATAACATGAGTGAGAAACAGACGATAATCAATCTCGTGGCTCCGGGTCGCCTTCATAACGAAGGATTTGTGAGCAAGGGACATGTCTGCGGCTATTGCCGTGGTAAAGGCTGGTTTTACGGACCACCGAATAAAGATGAAACAGTAATATGCCCGGACTGCGGTGGCACTGGTGAAGTAATGGCGGTCGTGACCGTCGAGTGGAAACCGACAATGAAAGAGGAGGGGACATGATGGAACAAACATCCCCAAGCTCGAGGGACATATTGCGCAAGAAGCGCAGTTCAGTCCTCCATCAGATGCAACTGCTCGATGTTGACACGGCAGACTGGGGCAAAGTCGATGCCCTTTGCATGGACAGCCGGATAGCCGGCAAGCGTTTCTGTCACCTCGATTGTGACGAACTGGATGCACTGCTCAAAAAGCTGCGTGCCATAAAACGAAAACAAACAACCCTAAAAAGCAAGTGATATGAGAAAGGAAACCAAACAAGTGCTCGACAACCTCAAAAAGCAGGCTGACGAAGCAACCCGTTCTATGGATCGGGACGAGAGAGAGGATTTGTTCTGCGCCCTACATGAATGGGCGTATGGCAATTATCAGGACGCGTTGATCGAAGGCTACGATCTTGAGCCGGAGATGCAGAACTACGAAGATTAAACACCTAAAACAATATCCAAAATGACAGATAATATCAAAGAAACCCTTAAAGGGATGTCGGCAGCCGACCGTAAGGCGCTGCTTGAGGAGCTTAAAGAAGAGGAACGGCAGGCCACCCGTGACCGCCGTGAAGCATACGAATCCATCCGTGCGCAGTTCATGCACGAGGTAAAAAGCCATCTCCTGCCCCTGGTGGAGAATGTCCGGGAATTCCGCGACTGGATTGAGAGCGAGACGGACGGCTTTTATGCCGTCATGCGCGAGTACGGCCAGCTTCGCAAGGAAGAGCAGTTGAGCTTCACTATTGTTGACGGCGACCTCAAGATAGAGGTGCGCAGCAACAAGGTCAAGACCTTTGACGAACGCGCCGACCTGGCGGCCGAGCGCCTGATGGAATACCTGAAGGCCTACGTCGCCGGAAGCGAGAAGGGGTACGACGACCCCATGTACCAGTTGGCGATGACCCTGCTTGAGCGCAACCGCCAGGGCGACCTCGATTATAAGAATATCAGCAAGCTCTACGAGATGGAAGATCGCTTCGACAGCGAGTATAAGTCCATCATGGGGCTGTTCCGTGAGAGCCATACCGTTACCAAGACCGCTACCAACTTCTACTTCTGGCAACGCGACAAGAACGGCGTCTGGCGCCGCATCGAGCCGAGCTTTTGCCGTTTGTAGTGGAATGTAGGTAACCCCTTAACCAAAAGCACCGTAGATTGAATATTTACGGTGCTTTTTGTGCCTAAATAGCGTTAAATTTATTAATTTTGCATATAGTTGGTATATGTCAAAAGGAAGAGATAAAGAACTCATAAAATTACGTGACGAGGCTTTGTGCCGTCGTTACTATTACTGGACCGAGAGGCAGCGGCTGCGCTTTGATGACGCACTCAAAATCCTCTCGGAACGTGAGTTTTTTATCTCCGAGGAACGGATAATGGCCATTATCCGTAGAATGTTGCGGAATGGAGCGGCGGATAATATCACACCGCTCCCGAAAGTCAAGAAACCGCGTCTTACCAATGACCAGTTGTCATTGTTTCCCGAGTTATAGAGACTGACCCGAATTGTCGTTGATGGTGAATGCGTATGTCGTCTCGAACACTTTGATATATCCCGGCAACGCATAATCCCGGCTCTTGACACGTACAAGAGGGGTGGCGCACTGGGATGATTTGAAACGCTGGAGGGTCTTGTATAGTTTTCGATCCATTAGTCGTCGTTCTCTTACCAAGTCGTATGTTCCCGACGCAAACGAGGTGTCGTCGTAGCAGTCAATGGCGAGGCGAACCGTGATCAGAGCGGCTCCTTTCTGATTCCCGAGCCCGAGATCCCTCCAGTCCGCATCTATATTACCGATCAGGACACATGGGAATGTCACGGGATATTTGTCCTCCTCGGCGGACATTTCAAGCTGCCCGTAATCTTCGTCTATCAACGACAGATCCGGCATATTTCCGGCAATACGCTCCATGATGTTGATAAAAATTTCATCCATGATTTTATGAATTTAGAATTTTACGAATTTCATTTTCTGTCCGGGCGGTAATGCTATCAGACAGCTCGACACTCTCGCCCAAAAACTGGCGCTGCGGGATCTTGACCTTGAGCTTTGATTTTCTCGTTAATGCGAGTCTTTTCCAGAATTGCGCCTGCGCATTCTCAGGTTGTTTGCCTGAACCGCCTTTTTGGCGTTTCTTTTGTCCCGTGCCGGCTTTTTTCGTCTGACCTGAGGATTTATAGAACATCGCCCAAGCGAAGCGTCTCATGCGGTCTGTGACGGTCGGATTTGCAATTCCTCCCCAGTTGTGCAGCGGGGCATACCTCACGTCGTTGGCTACGCGTACCCGGTAATCGCCAGGCATGTATTTTATGGAGCTGAAAAGATGGTTGCGCCCTGACAGCAGCGTGCCGTAATTTGACGCTGCTCCCGGGTCGCCGGATGACAGCCTCCTTGCCTGTTTCCAAGGATGCAGCCCACCGTTGACGAAGCCGCCTTTGCGGAAGTTGTCTTGGAAATGGTCCTTGGCCATACGCCCGGCAATCACCGGCATATTACGGCGCATGAGGATGTCAAGTTCTCCGCGCTTGGCTTTTACGAGTTTTGCGAAATCTTTTATATCCATAAAATTGTTGCAATGAAAAAATAATGTTACATTTGCAGATTATAAAACAGACTATTACAATGAACATTCCGTCACAGGTAATGAATGCTGCCTCCGAGCTTCGGGAAATGTATGGCGAGTATGTGGAGTATCTTGGAGAATTCCAAGGTGCGCAGGCTTATTATTACCATTATCCGGATGATGTTACAGCCGGAGTTTGCCCGGTATATCTGTACGATGGTACCACAGTGGATGAAGTGACGGGTGACATAGCTATGAACATACTGGACTCACTTGTCGAAGATGTCGATGAAGTCGGTATTGAATGATTTGTTGTCTATTCGCATGATACCACGGCAGCCGTGATTATTCGCTGCGCCACTTTCTGCAAGGTATTTTATATCCTTGAATTCATATCCGGAACCTTTGGAGTTGTCAGCTTGAGGTTCAATATATTTCAGTGATCCGTCTTTGAACCGCTGAAGTATTGTGGCGTGACCGCCCCCTCTTTTCCATCCGATTGAAAGTTCATATACGCCTTCATCCTTGCATACATCCTCGAAGAATTCAAGATAACGTTTAGGCGTCATTTTCTTATACTTTTTGCCGATCATCCAATCATTGGTGCTTGTATGCTTTGCGGGAGTTCCGTCTAAGTTACGCCATACTTTCCAACAGTTGTAACCTTGACTTAAATGCTCAAGTTTGGAGCCCTTTGTATTTGCTTTTGCAGTGACATTGAATCCTCTTAGGCGTAATGAATATGCCGGAGCGCATGTCTGGCAGTTTATGCCGAATGGGCGGTGTTTGCTCTCGTCATATTCTTTATTCAAACTGTATGAGTTGCCGAATTTGTCCTTATATATGCCTTTGGGGTCGCGTATATATTTCGGTACATAGTTCGGGTTCGCAGACTGTTTGTCCGCATCATCCACCGTCATAGGTTTACCCTTTGTGATGCCGAGAGCCTTTTCAATCTCGAGATTGTCCCGGGCGATGGCGGTCTTTTCGTCGGGGGTGAAATGATCCGGCATTTCCTTCATCATCTCCTCAAGGCGTTTCAGCAGTTTGTCAACAGCCTTCTTTGCGCCGGCATGGGCTTCCGTCTTATACGGATGGGAGTCTGAAAACAGCTTCGCATCCTTGCCCGGATTATTCTCCAGCCCTTTTTGTGGGTTTGATGAGGGGGTGGTTCCTGGAGGAACCGGTGTCACAGGCTCGTCTGTCGATGACAGCGTGCACTTGCAGTTCCAACGGTCACCGGGTTTATGGTGGTTCCAAAAATCATCGTCTATCGGGCGCACTACACCCCAGAATATGCGATGGTCCTCACCCGGAGTGATGGAGGTTGACGGTTCCCATTTAAGATTTGGGAGAATGTCTTTTTCCCTTGAGAACTGACGCCAGTCCGCAGCCTGATGCGCACGTATGACCGCAGTGTCATATTCGGTCTTGAGCCAAGTACGGCATTGGTGGCTGGCGATAGGCATAACCTCGTTCATCCATTGTTCAAACGGCTTTATATTGCCGTTCGAGTCCAATAAAAGACGTGCCATGTCATTTTGCGCCCGGTGTACCTTGAAAGCCGAGAACACAGCATTATTCCGGCGCAGAGCTTCGATAAAGTCGGCGTCAGGATCGGAGGGCGACACATTGCCGAAGGCTTTTTTAACCGCCTTATCCATTGTCGCCCATACTTCGTTAAAAAGAGTGACCTCGATGTCGGATGCCGGATGGAAGTCCTTTGAGTAAATATTCAACAGGGCACTTCGCAGTGTATCGTCTGAAAAGTCGAACGATGAAGCGACCTCGGTATCCTTGTCATAATAAAGGCTGTCAACTACCATTCTAAAACCGCCCCGGTGTTCCACGGGGCTTTTGCGAAAAAACTTTTCAGCCAGTTTTTGAAAGTCTTTTTCTGTTTTTCGGTAGGTTCCGGCAGATCCTTGTCGTCACCCTGTTCCCCACTTCCAGGATTGTTGTCTTTGTCCGGATCATCCTCCGTGTCACCTTCATTCTGCGGTATCTGTTCTGCGGCAGCCTTCGCCTCCTCGGCTTCCCGGGCGCTTCGTTCCTTCTCTTCTTTTTTGATCGCTTCATAATTTGCAGGTTTGCTGATGCCGAATTCCTCGTAGAGGTAATCATCATCGACGGGCAGATTGAAGCCGGTGCGCAGTTGTGTCAGTATATTGATTTTGGATGTCGGATCAAGATCTTTTTTCTCCGGGTAACAGAACTCGCCACCGGTAGTGTCGATGCCCATGCGGGCGAATATGTCCGCAGCCTCATAGTTGAGCACATCGAGGACATACAGCCGGTCGGACTGGGCTATTTTGTCCTCTCCCTTCTTATGTACGGAGCCAAGTGCCTGAGTGCCGGTGTCGGATGACTCGGTGGTAAGCGTGTTCCCGAGGAACAATTTTGAGATCTCGTTGTTGCATCTCTCGCATAACCGCTCGTAAACATCTGCGGAGCCGGTCTTGTTGCCGGCCTCGATCAGATTGAGCGAAGTATCCTTGCCGTGTACGAACGTGGCGA
>JAGBGV010000252.1 GCA_017935805.1 Clostridia bacterium
GTGAGCCTCTGCGTATTCGATCTCTTCGTCGCGAGACTGAATGTCCCAGATTCTCCAAGGCGCGATGATCTCCATCTCGGGAGCGAGTGCCTTGATGGTCAGCTCAAAACGAACCTGGTCGTTACCTTTACCTGTGCAGCCATGGCAGATAGCGTCAGCACCTTCAGCGAGCGCGATCTCAACAAGTCTCTTTGCGATGCAGGGACGTGCGTGAGATGTGCCAAGGAGATAATCTTCATATTTTGCGTCAGCCTTGAGGCAGGGCCAGATGTACTCTTCAACATATTCCTTGCGGAGGTCTTCTATGTAAAGCTTGGATGCGCCTGTCTTAAGAGCCTTTTCTTCAAGTCCCTCAAGCTCATCAGCCTGACCAACGTTACCGGATACTGCAATAACCTCACAGCCTTCGTAGTTTTCCTTGAGCCACGGAATGATGATAGATGTATCAAGTCCGCCGGAGTAAGCAAGAACGATCTTTTTGATTTCTTTAGCCATTTCTATATCCTCGTTAATATTTATAAATTTCAGTGTAATAATTATACATCTTTGTTTCAAATAATTCAATATACATCTTGAACAAAAGCACAATTATACCGCAGATAAAATTATCAAAAAGCACAATAAAGTGCATAAATGATAAATAATGCAAGTTGGTTCTTATTTTTATATTCAAAATCAGCGACAGAAATTCACTCTGATATATTCATTCGAATCGGCGTAGAATATAAAATGATCCGATCAAGAAAGGAATTTCTGCTATGAAAAAAATAACGAAAATCATGTGTCTCACGCTTTTGTCGATGATCCTTTTCAGCGGGGCTGTTTTTGCAGACAGTGACGAGACTGTCATAGAAGATTTTACACCTGTCAGGGGAGACAAGAGCCCTGCTTACAAAGACAGGGAACAGGACAACGATGGTGCAGCTGAAGATACCGCGGCATCACCGGTGTACAGCTGGTACTTCAAAAAAACAAGCGGAGGACAAAGACCTCCGATCGCCTCGGAAATGAGCTTTATTGAAGATTACAACGGTTATTTCCTTGGAAAAGACGAAAAGGTGATATATCTGACCTTTGACGCAGGCTACGAAAACGGAAATGTAGAAAAGATACTTGATGTGCTGAAGGAAAAGAACGTGCCCGGTGCATTTTTTATCCTTGATAACCTTGTTCTTAAGAATACCGAGCTTGTTGTTAGAATGGCTGATGAAGGCCATACAGTATGCAATCACACGGCAAAGCACAGGGATATGTCAGCTGTTCAATCAAAAGATGAATTTGCAGAGGAGCTAAATAAAATGGCTCAGATATACAAGGATACGACGGGTTACGACATGGCAATGTACTACAGACCGCCGGAGGGAAAGTACAGCGAAGAGAATATGCAGTGGGCAAATGAACTTGGTTACAAGACCATATTCTGGAGCTTTGCATATGCTGACTGGGACAACAACGCGCAGCCTGATCCTGCAAAAGCCAAGGAAAAGATCCTCTCATCCACTCATAACGGCGAGGTGATACTGCTTCATCCCACGTCTGCTACCAACGCAGCTATTCTTTCAGATCTTATTGATGAATGGACAGCTATGGGATATCGCTTCGGTACGCTTGACTAACTGACAGGGGTGACCGATGGAAAATGAAACGTATAGCTTTGATAATTATTACTTGTGCTATGCTCATGTCACTTCCGGCATTTGCAAGCCAAGGATCGCAAGATGTTATTTATTCGTGGAACTGTAATGAAAAGGTTATCGCACTGACATTTGATGACGGACCGCACCCCAAAAGAACCAAGGAGATCCTTGATATACTTGATGAATACGGCATAAAGGCAACATTCTTCTTTATAGGTCAAAATGTTCGCGACTACCCGGATTCTGTGCCATTGGTTCAAGCCGCAGGGCATGAAATAGGTAACCACACATTCTCACATCGAAATCTGCAGACTCTTGATTATAGTTCTCTATGCGCAGAAATAGATGATACAGAGGCGGCTGTGGAAGAGATGATAGGATACAGGACTAAGCTGCTTCGTCCGCCGGAGGGTAAATTCACAGATGATGTGCTTCGCGCGGCAGAAGAGCGGGGATACTCTGTGATTTGCTGGTCTGTTGATACTCTGGACTGGGCACACAATCCATCAGAGAACATCGCCGCAAATATACTCTCGTCAGTTGAGGCGGGAGATATAATCCTGTTCCACGATTTTGTATCGGGAGAGTCACCGACCCCTGCGGCGCTTCGGATGATAATTCCCCCTCTTCTTGAGCAGGGATACAGATTTGTCACAGTATCGGAGTTGATAAGCGGGGATTAAAGACAAAAAACACCTTACAAAATGCCTAAGTTGCGATTATTGTAAGGTGTATTCTTTGTTATGTGTTATTATTAAACTTCGCCAGAGTACTTTTCAGCCTGTAGCATAAACATTTCAGCATATTTTCCGTTCATTGCCATAAGTTCATCGTGGGTACCGGATTCAATAATCTCGCCCTTTTCAAGCATGTAAATCTTGTCTGCCATGCGTGTGGTGGATAAACGGTGCGAAATCGTGATGACGGTCTTATTCTCCTGCAGGGTAAGCATGGAGTGATTGAGTTCATACTCTGCTATGGGGTCAAGGGCTGAGGATGGCTCGTCAAGAATAATAACGGGATTGTCCTTGTAAAGCGCACGGGCGATTGCCAGCTTTTGCTCCTCACCGCCGGACAGGAGAATACCCTTGTCGTCAAATTCTCTTGTGACCTGGGTGTCGTAGCCATCCGCCAGATCTTTCAGCTTATCTGCAAATCCGCTGAGCTGAACTGCACGGTCTGCGCGCTCCTTGTCTAGCGGCAGGTCATCAAGCACAATGTTCTCGCCTACTGTTGCCGCAAACAATTGGAAGTCCTGGAATACTGTCTCAAAAGAGCGGCGATATTCTTGAACGCGGTAATTCTTTATGTTCTCATTCTGATAGCGGATCTCGCCATCGGTCGGGTCGTATAGACGCATGATAAGCTTGACAAGTGTTGTCTTACCGGCGCCGTTGTAGCCAACAAGTGCGATTCTCTCACCACGCTTGATCGTCATATTGATGTTTTTCAGCACCGGTGTATCACCGTATGCAAAGGTGACGTTACAGAGCTCAATATCACCACCGTCTGCGGAAATAGCCTTCGGGGAGTCCGGATCCTTGATCTTTGTCTCATATTCCAGGAAATAACGTACTTTTTCGGTATACATACTCTGTTCCTGAAGCTGGGGAAGGTCATTTGCCAGAGTCCAGAAGGCACCCTTAACGTAATTGCACGCTTTATATACAACTACGAGATTACCGTACGATAAGGTCTTCTTGACAATTGCTTTGAACATGAGATACAGAAGATACAGACCGTCTACAAGGAAAGTGTTAAATACGTATCCCACAAGCAGTTGGAGAAGAATAGTCTTCTTCGAGTCCTTTTTTCGTTCTTCGGAAAGCTTCTGTGATGCATCACGATACTCCTCAAACAGCTTTGCAACAATATCTCCGAGGCGGATCTCCTTAGAGTGATCGTTGAGGTAGAAAAGGCGTGAGATATAGTCAAGCTTGCGGTTAATAGGTTTGGTGCGCTCCTCTTGCTTGAAATATATCTTTTGCATGAGGCGAGACATAAAGAATATTGCCACGAATGAGACCACGATTACGATAATTCCTACTGCATCCTGCATGAGCATATAGCTTACAGCGAGAACTACAGCTACCACGCTTCCTATGACGGCGTCTACCAGATCAAGCACGCGCTTTGCACGGTCAGGTGCGTTATTTACTGCCCAAACGTAATCGTCGTAGAACGTGGGATTATCATAGCAGGCAAGGTCAATTTCCGCTGTCTTTTTGTAAAGATCCCCAAGGATCGTGTTTTTGATTCTCATTAATGATTTGTGGGACACGAAAATATCCATGTAGTGACCGAAAAGACCAACTAAGAACGACAGAGCAAATATACCGAGGATCACAAGGGCAACCTCAGAAAAAGGCTTTTGCTCATTTACCGCGTCAATTATGTATCCGAGAAGCCATGTGTGTTCAAGGAATACGATGATTCTGTTGCGTGTATGATTGGTAAGCCTGTAGATGGTAAAGAACGGAGCGGCTTTGAAGTTGTAGCGCAGCATGAACGCTATATTTTGAAAGATGCGCTTAAGGGAAGTGCCATCCTGCTTCTTCGTTTTCTTGCGGATCATGCCATCACCTCCCCACAGTCAGCGACCTCAATGTAGTTTTCAGCCTGCTTGCGGAACATGTCAGCGTACGCTCCGTCAGCCTCCATAAGCTCTGCGTGAGTGCCGCTTTCTGCTATAATGCCTCCGGATAGAAGAACGACTCGGTCAGCAATCGTTGCGGATGAGAGACGATGGGATATAAAGATGCATATCTTCTCACCATTTTCATTTTCTTTTGAAAGCTCAACAAATCCGGAGAAAACGTGGTTTTCCGCAATCGGGTCAAGAGCAGAGGAGGGCTCGTCGAGTATCAGAATTGAGCTCTTCTTCGCAAATGCACGGGCAATAGCCACCTTTTGTGCTTCGCCTCCCGAAAGCTGTGCGCCGTTATCGTCAAATTCTCTGGTGAGAATATTGTCCATTCCGTGCTCAAGCTCCATTATTCGACTGTAAACACCGCTTCGCTTCAGCGCGTTCTCGGCGGCTAATTTTCTGTCACTGCCTACGTCGTTACCCATACATACGTTATCAGTAACGGACATGGAGAACATTTGGTAATCCTGGAAAGTTGCGCCGATGAGTCGTCTGTACGCCTTGAGATTGTACTTTCGTATATCAATGCCGTTGAGCAGTATCTCGCCCTCAGTTGGATCGTACAACCGCATTATTAGCTTAACCAGGGTAGACTTACCGGAACCGTTGTACCCAACCAAAGTGATCATCTCACCGCTGCGCAGGGTAAGATTAATATTCTCAAGTGCAAGCGGCAGGTCATCTTTATACCTGAAGCTGACACCACGAAGTTCAAGAGTTTCAACTCGCTCGGGAGTTGGAAGCCCGTCAGCGTCCTCAGGAATACGCTCCTTGTACTGGAGGAATGTCTTCAGATTGTCAATGTAAAGTGCGTTATCCATTATGGAAACAATTGCGTCAGTGAGTCCCTTGACCATCCAGGTAGTGCTGACAGCAGCCGACGCGACTACTACATATTCGGATATGGTAAGCGCGTTTTTGACCATAACAAGCCAAGCGCCCAGAAACCACGTGCCCTCGAACATAATGGGGAAGCACAGAGCGAAGTTGAGAAATCCCCAGAACATATATTTGGGTCCATATTTCAGCTTTGTTCTGACGTATCCGCGGGAGCTTTCTTCCAAAGATTTCTTAAGCAGTCTCGGTGCACCGGACAGACGAATCTCCTTCGAATACTTCTGCAAGAAGAACGCACGGTTAACGTAGTCGATCCTTCTTTCGTCGGGAACCAGCTCCATATTCATACTGTAATTGATCTTGTTCATCACTTTACCAATTACAAAGCTTGCAACAACGGGGAGCATAGAAAGAAGTCCTATCCACACGTTCAAGGAGAACATGGTGTAGATAACGTAAAGGGAAGAGAGAAACGCACCAACCAGCCTCGTTGCATTATTGAACGTGCCGATAATATGATTTGATGCACCACGCATCGCTTTTGTGTAATCGTTGTAGAAATCGCTGTCCTCAAAGCAGCTGATATCTACGTTTACCGCTTTTTCAAAAACCATACGGTTCAGCTTTTCGTTGAATTCGGGCATCTTTTTAACGTACACCCACTCGTAATAGCAGGTAGAGAAGAGCTCAGAAAAAGCATACAGCCCGAGCATGATGCCAATAAAGAGCATCACCTCGTTGAAGGAGCGCAGCATCTCACTTGAACCGAAGACGTATTTGGCAAATATCAGCGTGTCAAACACCCATACGCCGTAGTTCATGATCTGCACGAAGAATCCGCCGATAACATACCATTTCGACATACGCCACAGGAGCTGTATTGCGTAAACGGTGTTTTTGAAATTATTTGGCGACTTCTTCTTTTTTGTTTTTTTGTTCATTTTCATCCCTTCTTTCTGCAATGAACTCGAAAACTGTCGGTTTATCTGCTTATTAGTGGAAATTTGGGACTGTTACCAACATTTTATCACATTAATACTCGAAAGTCAATCAACTGTATGTTGACTGTGGGTTGATCAGTGTTTATATTAACACTAAAATCATAAAAGTCTCGAAACTCACGTTCCAAGACTTTTTTGTTATTGTTATTTTCCCATTAGCTGCTGCTTGTCGAACTGCAGAGTGTACAGTTGATAGTAGCGGCCTCTTTGTGCAAGGAGCTCCTGGTGATTGCCTTGCTCTTCAATCACGCCATGTGACAGAACAATAATGTTATCAGCGTGCTGAATTGTTGAAAGACGGTGTGCAACGATGAGCATTGTACCGATATTCTTGATCTTTTCAAGGGAATCCTGAATGAGAATTTCGGTTTCCGTGTCAATGTTTGCAGTTGCTTCATCAAGGATGATTACGGAAGGCTTATGGATGATCGTTCTTGCAAAGCTGAGAAGCTGTCTCTGACCTGCGGAGAAGTTGTTTCCGCGCTCACGAACGACCTCGTCAAGTCCGCCGTCTAATTTGTTAATGAATGAATCCGCATTAACGTAGCGGCAGGCATCCATGACCTCCTCATCGGATATACCTTCCTCGCGGAGGAGAATATTGGATCGTATGTCACCGGCAAAGAGGAACACATCTTGAAGCATCTGACCGAAATGGCGGCGCAGGGAAGAGATCTTGATCTTTTTGATATCAATACCATCAATAAGGATCTGACCCTTCTGGATGTCGTAGTTTCTACAGATGAGGGAAAGGATCGTTGTCTTACCGGAGCCTGTGGAACCGACGAATGCAACGGTCTGCTTGGGCTCAACATGGAAGGAGACACCCTTCAGCACCCATTCATCTGGCTTGTAGCAGAACCATACATCACGGAACTCGATTTCACCGCGTATCTCGTCAAGCTCAATTGCGTCTTCTGAGTCGACTACCTCGGGAACCATATCCATAATTGTGAAGATCTTCTCGGCGGAAGCAAAGGAACGCTGCAGCATATCGAACTGTTCTGCAAGTGTCTGAATCGGGTTGTAGAACCTTGAGATGAACATGTAGAAGGATACAATAATGCTGGAGGAGATTACCTGACCGAATACTGACTGTCCGAGGATGCTCATTCTTGAACCCATGTAGAACAGGAGCAGAATAGAGCCTGTATAAAGCATGTACATGAGCGGGCGGAAAATACCGAATACAAGCATTCTTGCCTGCTTTGCTTTCTTCAGCGTTTCGCTTCTCTTAACGAAATCCTCCATCTTTCTGTCCTCGCGGTTGAAGATCTGGGTGATCTTGATACCGGAGAGGTTTTCAGAAAGGTAAGTGTTGATATCAGTTGTTGCGTCAGTTACTCCGCGGTGTACCTTACGGGAGAATTTGCGGAAAATAAATGTGAAGAGTACGATGAATGGAACGAAGCACAGCACAAGGAGAGTGAGCATGTAGTTGAGCATTAGCATTGCACCAAGCACACCGAAAATCACCATTACGTTCTTTACAAGGGTCACAAGGATGTTTGTAAACATAAAGGATATAGCGTTGGGGTCGTTGCTTACTCTTGTTACAAGCTTACCTACAGGAATGTTGTTCAGTTGCTCGTGTGAAAGCCCCTCAATATGAGTGAAAACGTCAAGTCTGATCTGCGACAGGATCTTCTGACCGGTTTTCTGAAGAATCATCGCCTGAAGATATGTGCAGATAAGGCTGACAATAAGGATACCTGCATATGCTATAACGATTGCTATAAGATATGACAGCTCAAAGGTGGAGTTTACGGTCTCCTCGATGTGTCCGATAAGCAGAGGTGAGCAAATATCGTAAACGATGGAGAAGAGCATGATGAATAAAACAAGGATAAAGTTCTTAATATAAGGCTTTGCGTACCTAAGCAGTCGCTTTACGATCTCACCGTCAGACATGTGGCGGTCAAAGCCCATCTTTTCTTTCTTGTTTTTCTCAAGTGCATAAATCACGAGGAATATGACGGAGAAGGCTCCGATTATTGCACCAAGAATTATAATTGGGAGAAATTCACGCATTATCGGTTACCCCCTTCCTCTTCAAGTCTCTGGAGATCAACCATTTTTGTATATTCGGGACAATTTGCATAAAGCTCGCTGTGGCTACCAACTGCCGCAAGCTTACCGTCATCAATGAAGAGGATCTTGTCCATCTTTTCGATCGTGGAGATACGGTGTGCGATAAGGATAGTAGTCTTTCCCGCACGGGTAGAATGGAGATTCTCAAGAATTGTCTTTTCTGTCTTTGTATCAACAGCGGAAACAGAGTCGTCAAGGATGAGAATTGGCGAATTCTTTATCAGCGCGCGTGCAATGGAGATGCGCTGCTTCTGACCGCCGGAAACTGTAACTCCGCGCTCACCGAGGACTGTATCGTAGCCCTGCTGGAAGTCTTTGATGTTAGAGTGAATATCAGCAAGTTTTGCGGCACGGGAGATAGTATCGCGGTCGTAATCCTCAATACCGAATGCGATATTGTGTTCAATCGTGTCGGAGAAGAGGAAGTTGTCCTGAGGAACATAAGCGCAGCCCTCACGGACAGAATGAATTGATATATCGTTTACATCGTGACCGTCGATGAATACTGTGCCGTCAGGAACGTTATATGTACGGAGAATAAGGTCAACAAGGGTTGTCTTACCGGAGCCTGTCTTACCAACGAGACCGACGTTTTCTCCGGCATTTATCTTGAAGGATACGTTTTCAAGTGCATCGTACTCACCGTCGGTATAACGGAATGTGAGATTTCTGAACTCGATGTCACCGCGGACATTTTCAAGCTCGTAAACACCCTCGCGGTCCTTCACGTTTTGTTTAGCATCCAGTAGCTCTCCGATTCTCTTGAGAGATGCCTTACCGCGGGATGTCATATCAATAAGCTCGGATACAGCCATAATAGGCCATACCACGGAGTTGAAGTATCCGATAAACTCAACCAGCTGACCTGCGTTGAATATGCCTTTATAAACGAGATAACCGCCGTAGCCGAGTATAACGCAGATAACGCTTTCAACGAAAAGTGTTACCATGGTTCTCATCAGAACGGAAGCCTTGGTGTGATCAATATTGGCGTCCTCATTTTCCACATTCAGCTTTTTGAACGCCATCAGTTCCTTGGATTCTTTAACAAACGCCTTGATAACCGCAATGCCTGAAAAGCTTTCCTGTGCAAAATCTGACAGATTGGAGAAAGCCGCCTGTCTGACATCCCATTTCTTCATCATATATCTGCCGACTATTGTGGCGGACGCAAGGAGGAATATCATAGGAATGAGAGAGAGCAGGGTGAGCAGCCAGTTCATACGCAGCATTTTGATGATCGCCAGCACTCCGAGAAGCAGTGCGTCGAAGAACATCATAATACCCCAACCGTAGCATTCCTGAACAGTGTCAAGGTCATTTGTGAATAGACTCATGAGATTTCCGACCTTGTTCACCTGATAATACTCGCGGCTGAGATTCTTAGCGTTGTCGAACATTCGGTTACGAAGGTCTGTTTCCACCTTGATGCCTGCGCCGAAGAATGTAACTCTCCACAAAAAGCGACCAAGGCCCATGGCACAGATGATCCATACCATAGGCATACAGATTTTGTTAATAAGAAAATCCATGTCAAAGGGGACATTCACACCGTCAACAGTAACATAACCGTTGTTCACACCGTTAATTACCATCTGATAAAGATTGGGGATAACAAGCTGAAGATAGTCAACAGTAACAAGTGCTACAAGACCGATTATCAGCATCCACGCATATTTCAGATAGTATTTGTTGATGTGTTTTCCGAATATCAAGAAATATCACCTCCAAATAAGGCTAAAAAATACTTATTTAATAATTATATCACATATTTATGCATAATACAATAGGAAAGACGATATTTTGCGAAGAATAGAAAACGTTCCAAATTAAGTTTTTTGGGATTGCTTTTTTATCCATTGTGTGATATAATAGCCACAGTATAACAAAAAGGACGAAATACATGAAACTCTTGAAATTATTCCCCGGGATTATTCTGTCAGCTGCCATAGCTGTTCTTGCCTGCTTTATTGAAAGCCTCTTGCCTATCCATGTGATCGGTTCGGCAGTCATTGCCATGTTCATAGGCATGATCATCAACCATTTTCTCGGCTCTGTTGATATTCTGAAGTCGGGACTGAAATTTACATCCAAAAAGATACTGAAGTTTGCGATAATACTCCTTGGATTGTCACTCAACATTACGACAATTCTCCATGTAGGCAAAATGTCGCTTACTGTTATGATATTCACTCTGCTTACCTGCTTCGGCGGCGGTTATTTTATCGGCAAGGCACTTGGGCTGAATTGGAAGCTGTCAAATCTCATCTCCGCAGGTACGGGAATTTGCGGCGGCTCTGCAATTGCGGCAATCGCACCGACTATTGATGCGGATGACAACGACGTGGCATATGCTATGTCAGCAACATTCCTCTTTGATATGGCGATGATCGTGCTGTTTCCGATAATGGGGCGAGCGCTTGGAATGACAGATGAAGCGTTCGGCATATGGGCAGGCACAGCTGTAAATGACACCTCGTCAGTTGTGGCTACCGGCTATGCATTCTCGGAGGGTGCAGGGGATTTTGCCACAATGGTAAAGCTTACACGCACTCTTGCGATTATTCCTACAGTTATTACGTTTGCTTTTATTCAGCTGAGGATAAAGCGCAAGGAAGCGAAGGAAAGATCAGAAAGCAGCGATGGGTTGAAGGCTAATTTCAGCATTACAAAGATTTTTCCTTGGTTCATTCTCGGATTCCTCGCAATGTCTGTTGCAGCAAGTGTATTTCCCATTCCCGCGGCAGTCGTTTCGGGTACAAAATCCGCGAGCAAGTTCCTCATGGTGTGCGCACTATCCGCAATAGGACTCAACACATCATTCTCCAGCATGAAAAAGGCCGGTATCCGTCCAATGATACACGGATTTATTATCTCGGCACTTGTTGTTATCGTTGCTCTTCTTGTCGAAATGTGCATGGGAATAGTTTGATCAATTTACTGCGGTCCTCGGGATTGAGCAGCGCTCATTCTCGGGGATTTTTTTCTGAAGCGGAGACTGCCACTTGATTTTTTGCGTGCGGTATAATATAATTGAGTATGATTATTCTATGTCGTATCGGGGAGTTTTTCGATGAAATATGATTTTGAGTCAGTAATGGACAGACATGGCAAGGATGCACTTGCTGTTGACGCGCTTGGCAGCGGATGGGCACCCGGAGCACCTAAGGACGGATTCGATCCTATACCCATGTGGGTAGCTGATATGAACTTCCCCACAGTTCCGACAGTGTGCGAGGCAATAGTCGAGCGTGCGAGTCATCCTGCATTCGGATATTTTAATGCGCGCGATGAGTATTACGACTCGATCATTCGCTGGCACAAAATGCGTCACGGAATAGATGGACTCTCGGCGGAGCACATCGGATACGAAAACGGTGTACTCGGAGGCGTTCTGTCAGCAATTGGTACATTCTGCTCCCGCGGTGGAAATGTCCTTGTTCATTCTCCCGTTTACATGGGATTTACCATGTCTCTCACAAACGGCGGGTACAATATCGTGAAAAGCCCACTTGTGCTTGATGAAAACGGCATTTGGCGTATGGACTTTGAGGACATGGAAAAGAAGATCATCGAAAACAATATCCATGCGGCAATATTCTGCTCACCCCACAATCCTACAGGACGAGTATGGGAAAGATGGGAGATAGAGCGTGCAATGGAGATATACAAAAAGCACGACGTGTACGTTGTATCCGACGAGATCTGGTCAGATATTATCCTCGACGGAAGCCGTCACATTCCCACCCAGTCTGTGAGTGAAGACGCAAAGAACAGAACTGTCGCAATGTACGCCCCCTCAAAGACCTTTAATCTCGCAGGACTGATCGGTTCTTATCATATCATATACAACAAGAGACTACGGGATATGGTGGACAAAGAGTCATCTCTGTCACATTACAACAGTATGAACGTTCTTTCGATGCATGCGCTTATCGGTGCATATAAGGACGAGGGAATGGAGTGGGTTGACGAGCTGTGCCATGTTATCACAGGGAATGTTGACTACGCTCTGTCATACATAAATGAGCATTTTGCAGGAGTAAGTGCCGCAAGACCACAGGGAACATACATGGTGTTTATGGACTGCGGAGAATGGATGCAGAAGAACGGCGTTACCCTCGATGAGCTATTGAAAATGGGCTGGGATGTAGGCGTTGCATGGCAGGACGGAACACAGCACGGCGGAACCACTCATATAAGACTCAACCTCGCTTTGCCTCTTTCGAGAATCAAGGAGGCCTTCAAGCGTATGGACAAATATGTCTTCAATAAACGGTGACCTATGGAAAAGAAATACATTCTTGTTACAGGTGCAAATGGCGGAATGGGGAAGGCAACCGTGGGCATGCTTCGTGGACAAGGCTACAATGTTATTGCTCTTGACATATCTGCCTGTGAAGCAAAAGACGGAATAATACCCGTTCAGGCAGACATTGCAGACGAGGCATCAGTTATTGCGGCATACGAAAAAGTGGTGCAGATAACCGACAGACTGCACGCTATCATTCATTTTGCCGGTGTTTATATGCTTGATTCACTGGTTGAAATGAGCACATCTGACTTTGACAGAATAGTTGATATAAACCTTCGCGGCGCTTTTCTGGTGAACAAGACATTTCTGCCTTTGCTTGGCTCGGGAAGCCGGATCGTAATAACCACAAGTGAGCTCGCACCTCTTGACCCTCTGCCGTTTACCGGTATATACGCGGTGACAAAGGGTGCGCTTGACAAATATGCCTATTCACTTCGAATGGAGCTGCAGCTGCTGGGAATATCCGTATCTGTTCTTCGTGCCGGTGCTGTTGATACCGGTATGCTTGGTGTGTCAACGGATGCGCTTGACAGATTTACAGACAAGACAAAGCTGTACTCGTGCAACGCGGCACGGTTTAAGAATATCGTTGAAAGTGTGGAGGCGCGCAGTATATCCACAGAAAAGCTTGCGCAAAAGATGTGCGGAATAGTCAACGCATCACGCCCGAGGTTTTCTTATGCAATAAACAGAAATCCGTTGCTTTTAATGCTGAATCTGCTCCCGAAGCGACTTCAGCTTTGGGCAATAAAACAGGTGCTGAAGTAAAAATTATCGGAGACAAAAATGGAGCTTATAAAAGCAACTGCGGCTGATGTACAAGCGGTCGCTGAAATATATGAGAGTGTGAAAAGCGGAGAGTTTTCCGTGTGGAACGAGAATTACCCAACAGCGGATGATGCCTCGCGTGATGAGGCGGCAGGATGTTTGTACATCCTCAAGGACGGCGAGGAAACCATCGGATGCGCGTCTGTTGAGCCTGAAGCGGAGGATGATGACTTACCTTTTTGGCGAGTGAACGACGGAACCCACCGAGAAATATCAAGAATAGCGATAAGTCCGGCACATCAGGGAAAAGGATACGCCGCAAAAATGACGGAGCTGCTTATTGACCGGCTGAAAGAGCAGGGAGTAACGTCGATACATCTTCTTGCGGCAAAGAAAAACCTGCCTGCTGTCAGTACATACCGATTTCTCGGGTTTGAGTTTATCGGTGAGTGCTTCAGATACGGTGCTGACTATTTTGTTTGCGAAAAAGTTCTTTTGAAATAACGATCTCATAACATATAAGAGAGGGAACAACAATGTTCAAGCGAATTCTTAAAGAGTATATTGTCATAACATTCGGCGCATCTCTTGCCGCGGCTGCAATATTCTTCTTCATGCTTCCGAGCCACGTGGCTGTAGGTAGCGGATCTGCACTTGCGATGGTGCTCAGTAATTTCATTCCACTCCCGGTATCTGTAATCACATTGATAATCAACGTGGTTTTGCTTATACTCGGATTTATACTGATAGGCCCCGAATTTGGTGCAAAGACTATCTATGCGGCAATAATGGTGCCTGTGGTAATGGGCGTGCTTGAGACCGTTTTTCCGAATTTCCAGTCGCTCACGGGAGACGCACTGCTTGACGTGATCTGTTATATTCTCGTTGTTGGCATTGCGATGGCAATTTTGTTCTCACATAACGCTTCCTCGGGCGGGCTTGATATTGTAGCAAAGATAATGAACAAGTACCTGAAGCTTGAGCTTGGAAAAGCGAGTGCCATTGCCGGAATTGCAGTTGCGCTGTCATCAGCCATAGTGTATGACACAAAAACCGTTGTGATCAGTGTGCTGGGTACATATTTCGGCGGAATTCTTGTTGACTATTTCATATTCGGCTTGAATATCAAGAGACGTGTGTGTGTTATCTCTCCAAAGCTTGACGAGATAGTACATTTTATTCTGAATGATCTGCACAGCGGTGCGACACTAAACGAGATCATCGGTGCATACGATAACACCATGCGGAAAGAAGTTATTACAATCGTTGATAAGCAGGAATACCGTAAGCTGATGGATTATGTCAGAAAGACTGACCCCAAGGCTTTTGTAACAGTATACTCAGTTAACGAGATACGTTATCAGCCGAAGTTAAAGTGATACCAATAACAATAAAAAAGATAAAGAAGCGGTGAGAATTTTCACTGCTTTCTTTTTTGCATTAAATAATATAAAACCGTGCACAATAATGAAAAAACAGATTCGGAGGAAATATGTGTACGGCTGTTGCGGATAGAGGATTATTTGGCAGGACCCTTGATCTCGAGTATTCATACGGTGAGGAGATAGTAATAACCCTGCGTAGTTACAGATTTGAGTTTTCTGATAAAACGGCGACAGATAAGCACTACGCAATTATCGGAGTAGCGCACGTGAGCAGTAATACTCCACTGTATTATGACGGGATAAACGAGGCGGGACTTGGGGCGGCGGCGCTGAATTTCCCCGGATACGCAGTATATCATCCGCACGAGAGAGGGCAATACAACATCGCATCATTCGAGCTCATCCCTTGGATTCTTTCGCAATGTGATTCGGTTGACTCGGCACAGACACTGCTCCGAAATGTAAATATCACGGCAGACAGCTTTTCAGAAGAACTCAAACCAACGCCGCTTCACTGGATAATTGCCGACAAAACACGTGCAATAATTGTCGAATCTACGGCAGACGGA
>JAGBGV010000253.1 GCA_017935805.1 Clostridia bacterium
ACAATTGGCGGGATTCGTGCGTGTGGAAGTATAAGCAATAATAAATATCCCGTCCTCCTTCCCCTTAAGTGCCTGGATTCGCAAGGACTCTAAGTTATCTAACCGAGGACGCAGTCCTCGTGGGCAGGGTTAACTATATATACGATTTTTGTTCTCTGAATGCCCTGCCCGGGTGCGCCCTCCCACGCGGAGTGGGCAAATGAGGTTAATTAATAAGTATAGTTAAATATAAAAGAGACAAAGTGCAGTTTGATCCTGTTTGAGGCGGTACGTCGAGGACGCCGTACCCTACAGTTGGTTGGAACGGTTGAGCAAAGCGGCAAGGGTGATGTTCAGTTTGAGCCTGTTCGATGCGGCGGGAGATAAACCCCCGCCCTACGGTTAGCCGAGAGAATATGATAAACCGGCAGAAGAAAATTTACATTGTACACCCCTGCCACCCGTTGACAGAGGTTGCCCCGTTGTGCTATTATATATTGTAATTTAATGGAAAACCGAGATGATATAATGACTGATAAAATAAACGAAAAAAACGGCGAGCTGCTCAGAATAGAGGGGCTGTGCAAATCATTCGGCACTACCAATGTAATACGGGATCTTTCATTCACCGTGGGCAGGGGAGAGTTTCTCACAGTCCTCGGCTCGTCCGGTTGCGGAAAGACTACACTTTTGCGACTTATCTGCGGTCTTGAAGAAGCGGACGAGGGCAGAATAATCCTTGACGGACGTGATATCACAGATCTCGAGCCAAACCTGCGACCGGTAAATACCGTATTCCAGAACTACGCACTTTTTCCACATATGAACATCTTCGATAACGTAGCGTATGCATTAAAGATCGCGCGGACACCGAAGGATGAGATAAAAAGCCGCGTGAAAGAGGCGCTTGAGCTTGTGCGGATGACGGGATACGAGAAGAGATACCCCTCATCTCTCTCAGGCGGTCAGCGTCAGCGAATTGCCATAGCACGCGCAATAATCGCACGTCCTACAGTTCTCCTGCTGGACGAGCCTCTTGGTGCACTTGACCTCAATTTGCGCCGCACTATGCAGACAGAGCTGAAAAATCTCCAGAAACAGCTTGGTATAACCTTTATTTACATCACCCACGATCAGGAAGAGGCGCTGAATATGTCCGACCGCGTTGCGGTAATGAAGGACGGAAAGTTTTTGCAGATAGGTGCCCCATCCGATATTTACGATCGACCTGAATACACCTATATCGCTCGCTTTGTGGGGGAAGCGAACATTTTGCCCTGCGTTTTTGATGAGATAATTGACGGCGGTGCTGCGGTTTCCTTCGGTGAAGCAAAGCTGAAGGTGCGCCTCGGCATCGGTGAGCACTCTCGCGGAGATCACGTTCACGTTGTAATGCGCGGTGAGAATATAACCGTACACCATACAGGTGACGCGGGATCATCCCTCTGCGGCAAGGTAGATGAATTGAACTTCGCTGGCGGCGTCATGCGGATCACGGTAAACGTCGGCGGCACGCGTATCACAGCAATGCGCTACGGTCTTGATACAGAGCTGTCGGTGGGAGACACCGTTTGGCTCAAAGCAGAGGACTTCTGCGGAATCATCTGCGAGAATGACGAGGCCGAAAGATGAGCGCAAAGCAAAAAAGAATCTCCAACCTCGGACTGCTGCCAATGTATTTCTTTACCTTGGTTTTCGTCCTCGGTCCGCTTATTTTGATGATAGCGCTGTCCTTTTTTGAGCAGGACGGGTTCTCATATAAGGCGGCATTCACCCTCGATAACTATAAAAATGCCCTCACGGGTACTTATCTCGGGGTGCTTGTGTCCTCATTGAAGCTGGCTCTCATCTCCACAGCGGCTGTTATACTGCTGGGATACCCATTCGGACTCTGCACAGCCTTTCTGTCTCCGAAGATGCAGAGATTTATCATGACAACGCAGATGATCCCCTACTGGGTAAACTCACTTCTGCGGCTGTACGGCTGGATAATCATCTTCCGCGCAAACGGACTCCTTGACAAGCTGCTCATGTGGACAGGTCTGACTGACGAGCCCCTGCGCTTGCTTTATACCTACCCTGCGGTGGTGGTTGGCATGATATATGTGCTCATACCATTTATGTTTGCTTCCGTTTATCAGGTGGCACAGCGGCTGGATCATTCACTTATAGAGGCGGCGCGGGATCTTGGCGCAGGACGTGTGAGAGCATTTTTGACTGTCACACTGCCCTTGACCTTGCCCGGTCTTAAAACAGGCATAATTCATACGTTCATCCCATCGATGGGACTGTTCTTCATCGCTGATATCCTTGGCGGCAACAAAATCGTCCTGACAGGCAGCCTTATAAATGACCTGCTTAACAAGGCACATGATCAACCGCTTGCGGCGGCTCTTGCTACGGTGCTTATGGTGATGACGGCGGCTTTGTGTATTCTTCTTTTGAGGAGGGGCAAGCATGAAAGATAAATTACTTGTCAATACTCCAAAAAAGAAGCGGCATATCGGCTCACTTGTCTACACGCTTATCATGACGGCGGTAACTTATCTGCCGATCCTGATTGTAGCGGTGTACTCCTTTAACGAAAGTAAGCTGTCCTCAAAATGGGACGGATTTTCCCTAAAATGGTACGAGCAGCTGTTCCGTGACGACGCGATCTTTGAGGCGCTGGGAAACTCTGTGTTCCTCGCTCTTGTGTCATCAGTTATCGCGGCAGTGATCGCTACCTCGGCGGCGCTGTCAATGGAAAAAGCAACTCTTCCCGTAAAGGGAGCGGTGGAAAAGCTATCTCTCATGCCGCTGATCATCCCCGAGATCATTCTCGGTATGGTACTGCTCTCATTCTTCGGACTTATCGGACTGCCCTTTGGTATGATAACTCTTATCATCGCCCACACATCCTTCTGTATACCTTATGTATACAATCAGGTAAAGGCGCGGCTGTCGGTAATGGATAAGTTCGCAATCGAAGCGGCGCGGGATCTTGGCGCATCACGAATGAAGGCGTTCTTCACGGTGACCTTGCCAATGCTGGCTCCGGCAATAGTGTCGGGTATGTTTCTCTCCTTCGCAATGAGCTTTGATGACGTGATAATCTCTATCTTCGTCACAGGCGTGTCGGTAAAGACCTTGCCGATCATTGTATACACATCCCTTAAAACAGGCGTGACTCCCGAAATCAACGCTCTCTGTACCCTCATGCTCGCGGTAACCGTGGTCTGCTACGCAATCGCCGGACTTGTGGGAAAGAAGAAGTGAGTAATATTCGACTTCGTCCGGGTGGAATATTTACGGTTCGAATACATGGCGTTAGCTGATTCCACCCTGTGAAGCTATGAGTTATGGGTTATGATTGCCTTCGGCAAGTTATGAGTTCACTTCGTGAACGTTGTGGAAACTTTTCTCACGTTGTTCTAAAAGAATTTTTGAAAATGTGGGCGGTTGTGTCAAAGTTTTGACTACACGGGAAACAAGAAGGGGATTCTTAAGGGGAAGAATAAGAGAAGTTGCAGTTAAGTTTTCGGATCAATAACAATTGGCGGGATTCAGTCGGCGGAAAGTATAAGCAATAATAAATATCCCGTCCTCCTTCCCCTTAAGTGCCTGG
>JAGBGV010000254.1 GCA_017935805.1 Clostridia bacterium
CAAGAGAATCACGGGCTCCTACGAAGGCGTTCTCACAGGTAAGGGACTCTCATACGGCGGATCCCTTGTTCGTAAGCAGGCAACGGGCTACGGTCTCCTCTACTTCACAAACGAGCTTCTGAAGGACCACGCAGACGGCCTCGACGGCAAGACGGTTGCAGTATCCGGTGCAGGTAACGTTGCGATCTACGCAGCGGAAAAGGCTATGGAGCTCGGCGCAAAGGTTGTAACACTCTCCGACTCCACGGGTTGGATCTACGACAAGAACGGTATCGATCTCGACCTCGTTAAGGAGATCAAGGAAGTTCGCCGCGCTCGTCTCTCCGAGTACAAGGCTGCAAAATCCGACTGTGAATACCACGAAAGACGCGGCGTATGGTCCGTTCCCGTCGATATCGCTCTCCCCTGCGCTACACAGAACGAACTCCTTCTCGACGATGCGAAAGAGCTCGTTAAGAACGGCGTTAAGTGCGTATGCGAGGGTGCTAACATGCCCACAACAATCGAGGCTACAAAGTACCTCCAGGAAAACGGCGTACTCTTCGCTCCCGGTAAGGCATCGAACGCAGGCGGCGTTGCAACAAGCGGTCTCGAGATGTCCCAGAACAGCGAAAGACTCAGCTGGTCCGCTGAAGAGGTTGACTCCAAGCTCAAGGGCATCATGACGGGCATCTATAAGAACTGTGCACAGTCCGCAAAGGAATACGGCATGGAAGGCAACTACGTAGCAGGCGCTAACATCGCAGGCTTCACAAAGGTAGTTGACGCAATGCTCGCTCACGGCGCTTGCTAACTAATCCAAATTCATAAAAAAGCTTGCCGAACAACTGCTTAGTTAAAGAAAAAAGTCACCACAAATGTGGTGGCTTTTTTGATGCGATTAAGACAAAGTCTTGCACAAGGCGGAAATACATCACTTGATATACTCTGCAAGATCGTAATCTCTTAAATACTGGTTGAAATATTTCATGTACTTATCGCGGTTTTCCTCAAAGTCTTTCCATACAACGGAGATGAGGCGATAGGCTTCATCAATATATTTCTTACATTCCTCTGCATTGCCGAGCTTTTTGTGGCACGCGGCGATGCACTGGAGGAAGCTCCAATGGAATGTCTGCATGCCGGCCCAGAGATATTGATCAGCCGGATCATCGTACAGATCGTCAAGAAGGAAAGTGGTAAGAACGCGGAGTCCCTTGTTGTAGCACTTCAACGCCTCGGGGATATAATCATTGGGCGTGTAATCGCGGAACTTAACATCGGGATGCTGCTCCATAAAGAACCAAGCGTTTCCTTCCTCCATACAAGCTTGGTATAAGCTCTGCAAATGACGACACCTTGACATCGTTGCGCCATTAAGCTTATCCCTTTCGGATAAACGGAAAGCGAATGCCCAATCACGAAGGTCATATTCGCGAGGAAGCGTTTCCAATACTGCTTTAGATTTTTGATAATCGCCATTTTTGAGGTATGCCGCAGCTGCGGTATCTTTCACACTGCAGACACGGACAAAATCGTTGCTTTCACTGATAAGCTTTTCGGAAAGCGTGATCATTTCATTGAGGTGAGAAGTATCTCCCTTATCTCGTAAATTATACTCGTATGCATCCAAAAGCGCAGTCAGCAGTTCCTCGTTTCCAGGATACTCCTGTAGCGCATCTTTCATAACGGAGATAAAACGGTCTGTGTCATCGTAGAAATACTCCCACGCATCATCAATAGTCTTTTGAATTTTTGCTTTCATTTCCCGAACATCATAATCAAAGAGAATATCCATAGAAACTTCAAAGTATCCTGCGATAACCGGTATCATTTCCATATCGGGATATGTGAGCCCCGTTTCCCGTACTTAAAGATATTGGTTATGTATGAGTGCCTACGCCTACCTGCATAGGCACTCATATCTTGGTTTTTACTCAATTTTGCCGATTAAGCGGTAGTAGATGTCAATATTCTGCTCACGCATACCGTCCACGGTGGTTGCTTCGTGAATGACGATCTTTTCAATCAGCGTATTCAGAAGCTCCGCTGTCAGTTCGGTGGGGTTGG
>JAGBGV010000255.1 GCA_017935805.1 Clostridia bacterium
GGTAAATTTCAGCTCCACACAGCAGTTGTCAAAGTTATATTCACAGGATATAAGGCGTTTCATGGGTTTTACCTCCAAAATTTGATGTTATGGAAGTAATGAAAGCGTGGGTTTTGTGGTGGTATCTTTAAGTATGGGAAACTCCCCGTTCCCACTTGCTGACAGACTGAAAAGTGACGCCCAGACGCTCACCAAGCTCGCTTTGGGTAATTCTTTTACTCTTTCTGAGGGATACTATTTGTTCCCCAACCTTTTGTATGTTCATATTTCTTTCTCCTATCTTGTTTTCGGTACCGTAACTATATTATATTTTATCGTGTCCAACAAATCAATAACGCGGCAGTGGAGCTTTGGTGACAAATATTCAACCATCAATATGTTTTTTCAAAAATCCTCTTCCAACATCGCGTGATTTATGGTATACTAAATTAATAACGTTAAAATGAAATGAGAAAAGATATGGAAAAAATCAAAGAAGTAATACTCTGTAAATTCGGCGAGGTAGTGCTCAAGGGTACAAACCGCGGCACATTTGAAGCACAGCTTCTCCGTGATGTAAAGCGTCGCGCAAAGCTCATAGGAAACTACAGCGTCAGATGCGCCCAGAGCACTGTTTACATTGAACCGAAGGACGAGGCGGCAGAAGCATCTCTTGACGCAATGTACGCACAGATGGGTAAAGTATTCGGTTTTGCCGGTCTTTGCCGTGCCGCATCATGCGAGAAGACACTTGAAGCCGTCCTTGAAACAGCGAAGGCATATCTCCCCGATCAGATGCGCGGAGTAAAGACCTTCAAATGCGAAGCAAAGCGCAGTGACAAAATGTTCCCTCTCTCTTCCCCAGAGCTTTCCCGTGAGGTTGGCGGTGCGATCCTTGAAGTGATGCCTCATCTCACCGTAAATCTTTACGAGCCCGAGGTTGTAGTACGAATTGAGATCCGTGATGAATATGCTTATGTTCACGCAGGACAGGACAAGGGTGCGGGCGGTATGCCTCTCGGCTCTGCCGGCAAAGGACTCCTGCTGCTCTCCGGTGGTATCGACTCCCCTGTAGCAGGCTACATGATGATGAAGCGCGGCATGGAGGTTGACTGCGTGCATTTCGAGTCCTTCCCCTACACAAGCGAAGCGACTCACGAAAAGGTAATGCAGCTTGCGGCTGAACTTACCGAATTCTGCGGCAAGATCAAGGTTCACGTTATCTCACTCACTCACATACAGGAAGAGCTGCGCGACAACTGCGAGGAAGAATATTTCACTCTCCTGCTCCGCAGATTTATGATGAAGCTCTCCTCTCGCGTGGCAGCAGAACAGAACTGCCATGTGCTTGTTACAGGCGAATCCCTCGGTCAGGTGGCATCACAGACACTCAAGGCACTCTGCGTAACAGATGATGCGGCAACCTGCCCCGTATTCCGACCTCTCATTGGAATGGACAAGGAAGAGATCATCAAAATCTCCCGACAGATCGGTACATTTGAAACATCTATTCTCCCCTACTATGACTGATGTACAGTATTCACCCCTCGTCATCCCCGCACACAGCCTGATATCGAAAAGGTCATTGCGGAAGAAGCAAAGGTGGATGTTGAGGCACTTCTCGACGAAGCTTGGATGACACGGAATACCGAAGTGTTCTATCAGGAAATATGATAGGAATCAGTCCGTGTAATCTTTGTCCGAGAATGTGCGGTGCCGACCGAAGCAAAACAATCGGCCGCTGCGGTGCGGGATCATATATGCAGGTATCCCACGTTATGCTGCACCATTGGGAAGAGCCGCCAATCAGCGGAAATGACCAGTCTCGCGGCTCGGGAACGATATTTTTCACACATTGTCCTCTCGGATGCGCCTACTGTCAAAACGGCAAAATCAGCCGACGTGAATCATCCGGTCAAGTTCACACTTCGGAATCATTAGCTGATGTAATGCTGAAGCTCCAAGAGGATGGCGCGTACAATATCAACTGTGTCTCCCCTACACAGTACACCATTCAGATAATAGAAGCGGTGAAGATTGCCCGTGAAAAGGGACTTGAACTGCCCATCGTTTGGAACACAGGCGGGTACGAGAGGGGCGAGGTGATCGAGATGCTTCGCGACACGGTGGACATCTTCCTCACCGATTTCAAGTATGCTTCAGAAGAATTGTCAGAGCACTATTCTTCGGCAGCTGATTATCCCGAATTTGCGTCGGCATCACTTCGTAAAATGTACGAGATCACAGGCAGATACAAGATCGGCGAGGACGGAATGATGCGCCGCGGCGTGATCGTGCGACATTTGGTGCTGCCTTCTCACAGGGATGATTCAATAGCTGTACTCAATAAAATTGCGGAAGCTGTGCCCACCGACGAAGTACTTCTCTCGCTGATGGCGCAGTACACCCCCGAGTTCTTACCCACCCCGGATGAGCGAGACAAATTTGCAAAAATACGCCGCAAAGTGACCTCATTTGAGTATGAAAAAGTGGTAGAAGAGGCGGCACGTTTGGGATTTGAAGGATTTTCACAGGAGCGCTCATCGGCAACAAAGCGGTTTACACCGGATTTTTAAGAGGTGACAGATTATGCAACGCGTTTTGGTAATAGGCACAAACGGAGCAGGAAAAACCACCTTCTCTCGCAAGCTATCCGAGATAACAGGACTGCCTCTCGTTCATATTGACAGGCTCTACTGGCGCGGAAACTGGGAGACTACACCCAGAGAAGAATACATCGCATCTCTTTCGGCAGAAGCGGAAAAGGAAAGCTGGATAATCGACGGCAACGGATTAAGTATTATTGAGGACAGACTTCGCCGTGCGGACACCGTATTCTGGCTTGAGCTTCCATCGCTGAAATGCGTGATCAATGTAGTAAAGCGGGAAATGAAGTACCGCGGTACGGCACGCCCGGATATGCCGGAGGGATGCATTGAGAGGATAGACCCGAAGTTTTTGAGGGATGTGTGGCGTTTCAACAGAAAGAACCGAAAAAGGATACGCACTCTTCTCGAAAATTATGATGTCAAGGTCGTTCATATAAAAAGCCAC
>JAGBGV010000256.1 GCA_017935805.1 Clostridia bacterium
CAACAGCTGCTCCTCAGCAGGGCGACGCTACAACAGCTGCTCCCCAGCAGGGCAACAAGATGCCTGCTACAACCAAGGAAATCACAGATTTCTATAAGAAGGGTGTAGATGACATCAAGGCAGGTAAGGCCGGCTATATCAAGAAGGAATGGCAGAATGTTGACGCTGTTAATATCGGCGGTTCTTTTGTAAACAGTGCTGTTACAGGCGTTCTCGGTTCATTTATGACAACTGAGGATGAAGCAGGTGAACAGGATTGTGCAAAGGGTTCAGATGAAGCTAAGAACAGTATCGCAGCTTGGACACTTACAGACCTCAGCAAGGTTAAGTCCGCAACATGCGTAGCTGACGGCTCAAACTACAAGATCACTATCATCATGCACGATGAAGATACACCCAATAAGCAGGGCTCCGTTCTCGGACAGGTTACAGGTGCTCTCCTTTACTGGGAAGACATCGAAACAACTCTTACAACTGACCCCACAGTTACAAAGATCCTTACCGGCTTCAGCGGTATCCATGTAATCTACAAGGGCTACAAGATCGAAGCTACAATGACTCCCGACGGAAAGTTCATCTCCATCGATCATACAGCTGACGTTGATATCATCATCGGCGAAGCAAAGATCGTCGGTATCTCTATCAAGGATAAGAGCGGTCATATGTGGAACTATTGTAAGTTCTATAACTTCAAGTACTAATTAATAAAAAATTCTCCGAAGCTTAGCGGAGTGTTCGTAAGAACACTCCGCAGTTTTATTCGCCTTTTGGCGAGTTTTATTGCTTCGCAGTGATATTTGTCTTGCGACAAGTGATATTGCCTTCGGCAGTTTTCGGCGAATAAAATAACACTGAAGCCGTAAGGCTTCAATATCACTTTTGATTTATCAAAAATATAACTGCAAATTTTAATTTGCAATATCACTTAATACTCACCGAAGAAAATATTTTCACTTTGGCGTAATTGCCTTTAGAGTATATAACCCACTATGACACTTTCAAGCCGAAAGTGTCACTTTTTATATAAAAAATTGGGAGCACTTCATCACAAAGTGTCTCCCAATAATTTTATCTGTCCTTAGCAACCCTCCGCTTTAGGCGAGTGCTTTAAAAAATACAATTTAAAAGCTGAGAATAATATCCCATACAAATCCGGGAATGATAAACTTTAAAATCTTGCCGAGGGTTGTTACGATTGAGGGTGAGAAGAAATCGATTAAATAGAAGGGGATTTCAAAAAACAGCTCTTCAAAGGTAACCTCGTAGGTTTCGTAGCTTTCCGGAGCATTTTCGTCAATTACAAAAACTCTTGCGGAGCGATCATCGCCTCTGCCGTATACGCTGAAGCCTGTGCCGCCGTTATATCCCAGCATAATGCCGTCATCGGTTCTGCCATAGAAGTTGTTGACGTGGTCGTGGCCGAACCAGGCACCGACAATGTCTCCCTTTTCAAGCCAAGCCTGATACTGACCTGTGTGGCTTTCAAGAGGCTCTGAGCAGGGAACCTCACCCATAACTCCGTCAATAACCTTGTCGTTGAGCTTGAACCACTTGAATTCGTCGATGCTGAATACTGCATCGTCATCTGCTTCGCTGAAGGAAACCTCATCAAGGAGCTGATAGATTTCCTTAACGGGAATGTGCTGGAAAAGGAGAGAAGGAACAACCTCTCCGCCGTTTGCAGCCTTCAGCTCATCGCTTGTCTGCCTGTACCACTCAACCTGATAGGGCTTAACACCCTCATAGCCTGTGAGAAGATCGCTGTCAGCACGCTTGTTATTTGTGTCCATCATATAAATATTGAAAGCAATCTTGTCACCGCTTGAGGACATAATGGGCACATTATATGTACCGGGATCGCAAACGTCATCGGGAACGATGCAGTTTGAATATTGCTTGTAGAATTCCATCTGTTCTGCAGGGGGGAAGATATCGTCATAGTCGTGGTCGTGGTTGCCGAATGTTACAATGAACGGAATGTCCTTTTCATTTATAACATCAAACAGATTTGAAACACACTTTTTGAGTCCCTCAACATCTGCGTTGGGGAAGGTGTCGGTGATCTGATCGCCGTTGAAAACGAGAAGATCGGGCTGTTCCTGCTCGATTGCCGCATCAATAAGCATAATTTCACCGATATCTGTGAGA